>JBCCQU010000030.1:0-11985 GCA_039208875.1 Planctomycetota bacterium | reverse complement strand
TCGGCGTCGAGCTCATGCTCAACACAATGGTCGAGAACGTCGAACCCGGCAGGGTCACGCTGAATCAGAGTGGCGATCGCTCGGTCATCGAGGCTGCCAACGTCTTCTGGGCTGCGGGCGTGCGGGCTGAGAGCATCGTCGACACGCTCGGCTGCGAGACCGACAAGATGGGCCGCGCCGTTGTTCGGCCCGATCTGTCCATCACCGGCCGGTCCGAGGTCTTCGTCATCGGTGACGCGGCAACCGTGACCGATCCCAAGTCGGGCCAGCAAGTGCCGGGCGTCGCGCAGGGTGCGATGCAGATGGGCGCACACGTCGGCCGCATCATCAAGCGAGAGATCAACAGCAGCGAGCCGACCGTCGACCGCCCGCCGTTTACTTATTGGAACAAGGGCGAAATGGCCACGATCGGCCGAGGCAAAGCCGTTGCCGATGTCGGCGGCGTCGAGTTCTCAGGCCCGCTGGCGTGGCTGCTGTGGGCGGTGGTACACATCGCATTCCTCGTCGATTTCCGCAGCAGGCTGTTCGCGCTGCTCGAGTGGGCGTGGATGTACGTCTTCCTCAGCCGAAGCGTGCGCCTGATCACCGGCCGCGGCACTCGCGTGCAAGTGAAAGAGCCCGGCGGCTCGCCCGCGGTCTCAACGACTGCAAACTAAACGAGCCACTAGCTAACCCAATCCTGCCAGTTCACGATGTCGATCATCCACCAGTCGCCGCCAAGATCGTGAACGTCCCGAACATCGATATCCATCGGACAATCGGAGAAGTCTTCGATGTAGCGTCGCGCTGCCCAGGCTGCGAGCTCCTCGTACTTCCAGACGTGCTCGGGTGAGTACACCAGCAAGCGGTACGCGTAGTCGTAGTTGCCGGCACCCGATGTCATATCGAGCAACAACGTCGGGTGACCTTTGTAGACATGCCAGCGGGTGTTACCGCTCAGGCCGTTGCTCGCAGTCTTCCTGCCCTCTTCTACACCAAGTAACGCATCAGCTTCCGGCTGAATCGCGAGCCGCACAGCTTCCCAGTCTTCGCTCGACCATGATTCATGCACGCTCGGCACCGGCACCCGCACACCGACATCAAGCACCACCACAACGAGCGTCGCAACATATAAGAATGGCGCTGCAACCCACCGCGTTGCTCCCAGCAGATAACGCCTCGTCGTCCGATCCGCATTTGCCAACCATTCGACCGGTGCAATCGCCAACTTGATGAACGCCCCAAGTGCGAACAACGGCCCACCAAGCACGCACCACAACAGGACGACCCACGCGGACAAGAGCGGCGACTCGAATCGAGGCAGGAACATCACCAGCGTGACGAGGGCCGCGAGCGGCGAAAGCACAGGCGGCCGCCGAATCTGGCTTGCTGCGAGCTGCGCGCATCGCTCGATCCACGTTGGCTTGGGAACGAAGTCCGACGGCGAATACTTCCGTCCGCACTCGGGGCAAATGCCCTGCTCGCCAAGCCCCGCCAGCGCGTACTCACAGCCCGGACACAGCCGCCCTTCGCTGCTCATGCGATCTCCGATCGATGTTTCGCTGCCAAACCGCTTCAATGCGTGCGGGCTGCGGCTCCGATGGCCCCACCCGACGTACCCTCGTACGACACACCTGCTGGGGAGTTCGCGATGACCACAACAACCGCCGCCCGTCCGTTCGAAGCACGCACCGATGCCATCCTCGCCGAGCTCGATGCCGGCGGGCAGTACAAGCACCTGCAGATGTTGCAGTCGCCCATGGACGCCAGCGTCACGCTCCGCCGCGAGGATGGCTCATCGCACGAGGCTCTGTGCTTCTGCTCCAACAACTATCTCGGCCTTGCCAATCACCCCGAGGTCGTCGACGCCGGCATCGAAGCGCTCCGCGAGTATGGAGCCGGCACCGCGTCCGTCCGCTTCATCTGCGGCACATTCGAGCCGCACGAACAACTCGAAGCAACCATCGCCCGCTACATGGGCACCGAATCGAGCTACACGTTCGTCTCGTGCTGGACCGCGAACGAAAGCCTGTACCCGACCTTTGCCGAGGCCGGCGATCTCATCCTCTCCGACGAACTCAACCACGCGTGCATCATCGATGGCATCCGCCTGGCCAGCAGCATCAAGAAGGTCGCGCGCAAGGTCTACAAGCACTCCGACCTCGAAGACCTGCGCAGCAAGCTGGAGAACGCACGCGAGCTCGGCCTTGCGGAAGACGGACAGATCTGGGTCATCACCGACGGCGTGTTCAGCATGGAGGGCGACATCGCAGACCTTGCAGCGCTGCGCAAGCTGTGCGATGAATTCGACGCCATGCTCGTCGTTGACGACTCCCACGGCCACGGCGTCATGGGACAGACCGGACGCGGCACGCACGAACACTGCGGCATGCTCGCCGGCTCGCCGCAACACGTCGCCGGCAGCGGCGAGGTCGACTTCTTCACCGGCACCCTCGGCAAAGCGCTCGGCGGCGGAGCGGGCGGCTTCATCGCCGGCTCCAAGCGAGGCACCGAACTCACCGTGCAACGCGGCCGACCCACGCTCTTCAGCAACGCGCTGCCCGTCACCGTCGCGTGCAGCGCGAGCAAGGCCATCGAGATCCTGATGCGCGAGCCCGAGCGCGTGCAGAAGCTCCGCGATAACACGGGCTACGCCCGCCAGCAGATCACCGCAGCCGGCTTCGAGGTCATCGACTCGCCCACCGCCATCTGCCCCATCATCGTGGGCGATACCGCCAAGGCCATCGCCATGAGCAAGCGACTGCTCGAACTCGGCGTCTTCGTCATCGGCTTCGGCTACCCGGTCGTGCCCGAAGGAGCCGCCCGCCTCCGCGTGCAGATCTCCGCAGCCCACGAACGCGAGCACATCGACACGTTGGTCGATGCGCTCAAGAAGCTGTAGCGATATGGACTATCTCATTCATGCTGTCGCAGGCCTGAGTCAGTTGATCACCGCATGAGCGGCCCGAAGAGCGAAAAGCTCGGATTCTCCTCCATAGCCAACGGCTACGCGGCAACGCTGATCGCATCACTCCCTTCGACGCTCCTTGGCCTCGTTGTGGTGTTCGTGTATTTCCTGATAGATACGGGCCATGCAGCGTCGGGCGACGAACTTGTGATAGCCGTCAAGTGGTTTGCCGTGGCTGGCTTGGTTATCTCCTTTACATTGTTGTGCGGGTTGCTTTGTATCTGCAAGCGGCGGCAAAGGCCTGGATCGATGCGGGCCACATTCGCAGGCTTGACCCACTTTGGCGTCCTGCCACTGTTATGGATCACATCAACTCTTGATGCTGGCGTGCTGGGCATCCTCGCGATCACAATCCTCTATGGTCTCGCCCTCGTCTTGCTGCTCAGCAGCGTTCAATGGCGGCAGGGCGACGCATGACATACACCCCGCTCAACTGCGCACACTGCGGCTACGACATCAGCGACACGCCGCGCACAGGCGTGTGCCCCGAGTGCGGCAAGCCTTGGCTGCCCAAAGACAGATGGAGCTACAAGGTTCTGTTCGCAGCTTCTTGCATCATCACTGTGCCAAGCGGACTTGTGCTCGCGATAGCTCCGGTCTTTACGCTAGCAGCCAGCGACTTTCTGCGTCTCATCGGTATCGGCGTGTACTTCAACCTGTACCCAATCGCCGCGGCCGTGTTGCTTGGTCTCCGCTTCACACGACGGTCGACACGGAAAGCGCTCGTCGGTCTGTGGCTGCACCTTCTCGCCATCCCGGTACTGCTTGCAGTCTGGCTGGTCGAGCTGTTTGTGTTGTCCCGCGAGCCAACATTCGTGGTGTCGATGGTTCCACTTATCATGCCGCCGGCCTCCGCAACACTCCTACTCACGAGCGTCCGATGGAGCCGATCCACAGTGCGCGATGTGTCAGACGCCTGATACGAACGACCCGCGTACAACCGATGCGGCACCGTTGCTGTCCGCAACAAGGACTGCAATACAGCTATCGCCGCGGGTTGCGCGCACGGTTCGGCTTGCCGGGCTTACGTGGGCGGGCTGTTCGGTCATGGCTCGGCGTCGTGACCTGCCGACCGCCGTCATCCGCTACCGCCCCACCGTTCGTGTCATCAAGCTCACGCCCCGTCGCGTTCTGCAGCTCATCGCCCGCAGCCGTCGACACAGCATGCTCTGGCTCGGGCGCATCATCGCCATCGACGCGGCCAAAGATCATCCGGCCATTCGCGGTGCGCAGCGAACTCGTGACCACCAACTCCACCTCTTGGCCGATGCGTCGCTCGCCGTTGTCGATCACGACCATCGTGCCGTCCGCGAGATACGCGACGCCCTGCCCGGCCTGCTCGCCCCGCCGCACCACGCTCACGCGTAGCGGCTCGCCGGGCACCGCCGAAGGCCGGAGTGCATTGGCAACGTCGTGCAGATTGATCGCCTCCACGCTCGCGATCTCGGCCGTCTTCGCAAGCCCCGAATCGGTCGTGATGATGACCGCCGACTTGATGCGCGCATACTCGATCAGCATCTGATCGACACCCGCGCCGACGTAGTCTTCCGCGCGCGCTGCTGCATCGATCGACATCGCGCCGCGGGCCATGCGTCGCAGCTTCGACACCATGTCGAGCCCGCGCCGGCCCCGCTCGCGCTTCACCTTGTCGGCCGAGTCGCCCAGCGCCTGCAGCTCATCGATCACGAACTGCGGCACAACACACGGCGCCTGTATCAGCCCAGTCTCCGACAACTCCAGCACGCGGCCATCGATAAGCGCCGAGGTATCCAGCGCCATCGGCTGCACGCCGCGAATCTGCTTGGCAAACTCCACATACGGAATCACCAGCCGAATGTCGTCCTTGGTCTGCAGCACCGTCGTCACGCCGAGATAGGCAAACGCGATGCCCAGCAGCACCTTCACCACGCCGGTAATCGTCTGGTCGCTATCGAAGTCCCACGCGCGCGCCACCAAGTCGATCACAAACGAGAACGCGACCGTGACGACCAGCCCGGCGATCAGCCCGATCACGATGCCGACCAGCGTCGCGATCTTCTTCCGCGGCGTCAGCAGATCGATCGCGAGAAACGCCGCTGCCAAGACGACCGCCGACCCGAGCAGCAGCGGCCAGTTCTCGACCAGCACCGCCGAAGCGCTGCCCGGCTGCGACGACGGCTTGATGATGTTCAGCAGCGTGACCGTGAGGATCAGCGCGAAGAACGTGACCCGCGTGACCACCAGCGTGCTGCGACGCGGCCGATTTTTCGGGTCGGGCACGGCCCCCGTGCCGAGCACCGTGCGGTCGATGTTCGTCGAATCGAGCCGCCCGGCGGCGATCGGTCCCGATCTGTCACCGGTAGCAGCCATTGCCCCAGTGTACGAGCCGGGGACGCGCTAGGATCCGCCCGCGCGGCAACGAGAAGCCTCGCAGCGAGTGTGTCGAAGGCGGCCGGGCCCGGTGCACGGGTGGCCCGTGAACCTGGTCAGGGCTTGACCGCAGCAGCCATAAGCGGCCGTCGTCCGGTGCCGCCGGTGTCCTGGCCGCCTTCCACGCATTCGCGAGTCTCAACCGTGCCGGCACTCGATGCTTGCGACCGTCACATCGTCAGCCAGATTCTTCGTGGCTGCGAAGTCCTCGACCGCCTGAAACAGGCCGTTGACTTCAGTGTCGGTGCTGTCAGCCGCGGCCAACGTCTCGATCACCTGATCCAGCCCGTACTCCTCGCCCTCGGGCGATTGCTGCTCGATCACACCGTCCGAGAACAAGATCACGCGCGAGCCCGGCATCAGCGGACGCGTCTCCGACTCATAAAGAATGTCCGGCTCGACGCCCAGCGGCAAACCCCCCGACGCCTCGACCGTCTGCGGCCTGAAGTCGGCATTGCGGAACAGCCAGTGCCCGTGCCCGGCATCGACGAACGTCACCGTGCCGGCCGCGGTATCAAACACGCCGCACCACAGGCTGATGAACTTGCCACCCGGCACCTGCGTCGCGATCTGCTTGTTGACTTCGTTGAGAGCCACCGCCGGCTCGCCGTGCGTCTTGAGCGCCATGTTCAGCAGCGTCGTCGTCGTGGCCATCAAGATCGCAGCACCAACGCCCTTGCCCGCGACATCGCCGAGATACGCCGCGACCTTGCCATCCGGCAGCGGGATGATGTTGAACAGATCACCCGCGACCATGCGACCCGGCCGCATGCGCATGAAGTAAGCGATCTCGCCGATCTGCCCGTGCGGGTGCGGCATGAGCATCTTCTGCGCAGCGCTGGCTGCCTGCACATCGCGCACCAAGTCGTCAAACTGCTGCTGCGACTGCTTGCGACGGAAGTTACTCAGCGCAAGCCCGCCGATGCGGCACACCGCCTGACAGAACGCAGCCGCATCCGGCTGCACCATCGACTCGCTCTGCCGCGCATCGAGATACAAAAAGCCCGCGATCGCTTCGCCCAAATAGATCGGCCCGCACAGCGCCGAGTGAATACCGAGGCTCATGATCGACTCGCCATAAGCGCCCTGGCTCTCGCTCGTCATGCGCACCATGCCGCCCGACGTTTCCGCAGCCTGAATCAGCGATCGGCTGAAGCTCAGGTCAGCGCTCGGCATGTCGCGCTGGCTCGGCCCGCGATACGCCAGCACCTCGACCTCGGCGCCGGTCATGCGGATCACCGCTGCCCGCGGGAAGCCCGTGCCCGACACCACAGCGTCGAGCATCGCGCTGTAGAGATCGTTCTCGCTCGATGAAGCGTTGATCTGCGCAGCGCACTCGATGATGAGATCAAGCCGCGTCTGCGCAAGCGATTGCAGCTCCTGCTTCGGCACCTTCTGCACGCGGTGCGCGCTCGACGCATAATCGTTCGTTGTCGGCAGCGTCGACGTCGCCGTCTCTTTCGTGCGCACACGAAACGTCCAAGGCCCGATACGCAGCAGGTCGCCCTCGTTGATCGGGTGCGGCGTGTTGGCCTCCACGCGGTTGCCGTTGACGTACGTGCCGTGCTTCGACTCGAGATCAGTCATGAACCACGTATCACTGCGATACGCGATGACCGCATGCCGACGGCTCACCGTCTTCTCAGGAAGCTGCGCCTCGCACTGACCCGACCTGCCGATTGTCCAGCTGCGCTCGGGATCGATGACGAACGCATCGACCGGTGGCCCAGCCAACGGCTCGAGCTTGATGAACACTTCAAACTCGGACGAACCCGAGACCATCCGCCGCAACCTCTTCAGTGACGCCGACGTACCAACCGGCGCAACAGGTGTACCCGGGGCAGCCCCGGGCTGATCATCGGCACCAACATCGGCACCAGCGATTCCGGGCTCCAGCACCCCGGACCCGCCTTTAGGAGCTCGCAGACTAGCCGACGACGGTGTTTGCGTCATCACGCTGTCATCGGTTTGTCGGCGTGACCGAGTGCACGACCCAGCCAAATCCCTCCAGATTGATCGTGGCTCGGCCGTCCGAGATCGGCACTTCTTGCCCCTCAGCCTCCGCGGGCGAAGCCGAGCTGGCGAGGTTCCGCAACACACATCCTTCGTCGCTATCGGACATAGTCGCCCGGACGCGGTCGGCTGAGAGATTGACCAGGCACAGCAGCCGCTCGCCGTCCGCTTCGCGCCAGCACGCCCACACCGCGGGATGATCGACCGAGGCCGGCGCGTAACCGCCGCGGGCCAGGGCCGGCGTCCGCTGCCGAAGCCCGATGAACGCCCGGTACGTTTCCAGCAGCGACCCGGCGCGGCCGGCCTGCTCCTCGACACTCCGCCCATCGTGCGCACGGCTGAACCGCCGCCGCTTGGCTTCGCGCCCATACCGTCCCGCAGCCCAGTAGTTGGACATCGGCCGACCCGACTCTGCCGCCAGCCACTTGAACGGCTCGCGCCTGCCGATGTCGCTCGCGTCGGTCTCGATCGAGTGCTTGCTGCCGAGCATGCCGATCTCGTCGCCCGCGTAGATCACCGGCGCATAAGGCTGCAACATCAGCACCGCAGCCGCAGCGTGCGCACGGCCCGCGACATCATCCGCGCGGATCTCCGTCGCGAGCCGATCGACGTCATGATCGCCGAGTGTTGCGAGGAACGTGCCCGGCAAATCGCCGGCTTGCTGCGCTCGAGTCGTGCCCTCAAGCGCTTCCGCCAGCTCCGCTGCACGCCCGTCGCGGATCGCTCGTCTCGCAGCGAACATCATCGGCTTGCCAAGTGCAGCATCGAACGGGCCGAATAGATGCTCGCCGTGGCGGTGCCACTCGGCTTGCTCAGCGATAAGGCGGACATCCGCGTTGCTGCGCACAAGCCGATCGCGGAACTCGCGCCAGAACGGCTCGAGGTGATAGCCGAAGCCATCGGTGCCCGCCGGGGCTGCGACCGCGTAAAGCCAACGCTCCAGAGGATCGCTGCCGCGCTCGATCGGCTGGCACGGATACCGCTGCCAGACATGGTCGAGCCGAAAGCCGGCCACGCCGTCATCGAGCCACGATGCCGCCCAGTCACCGACAGCTGCGCGCACATCGGCGTGACGCAGATCGAGATGCGCAAAGTCGACGCGCTCGCCGGTTGCCGTCGTGTAGTCGTACCCGAGTACATCGCGACAGGCTGAGTCTTTGAACGCGAACCAGTGCGCATATGGCGACGATGGATTGCCGACCGATTGCTGATATCTGGCGTCGTCCTTTGAGATGCCGTACGCAACCAGATCGAGATACACCTTGATGCCAAGGCCATCGGCTGCGCGCACGAAGCGGCGGAAATCGTGGCGCGTGCCGAGCCTCGGATCGATCGACGTCGGCTCGGCGTGGTGGTAGCCGTGATATGCCACGCTCGGGTACGGCGGCGTCATCTTGATCGCGGTGATGCCGAGCTCACTCAGATACGGCAGGCCTTCCGCCATGCCGACGAAATCACCGAACGACCGCTTACCATCAGCCGTTGCACGCCACGCGATCGGCATGAGGTGATAGAACACCTCGCCGGCGAAAGGCCCCGCGATGCACGGTGCGCTCAAGGCGCGCGCTCGCCGGAGCGCAGCACGCTCTCCAGCAAATCGTTGTCAGCATCATCGATCGCGCTGTCGCCATCGAGATCGATCGGCGAGTCGTACTGTACATACAGATCGTCGAGCGTGAGCCGTTCGTCACCGGTGCGATCGAGGGGATGCGTGTCGTACACGATCGTGACGACGGCTTCTTGGCTGTCGCCGCTGGGGCTGGTGATGCGGAAGACGAGGCGATCGAACCCGGTTGCGTCGTTGTCGATCTCGAGCAGGCGGAACGGGCCGTCGGGCCCGGGCACGATCGCCGCTTGTGCCGGCGTCTGCACATCGAGCGTGCCGAGATCGGCAAGGTCGCCATCGAAGGCGAACGGCAACGGCACAAGCACGGTCGCACCTGGCGATGCAAACACCGTGACGCCTGACGCTTCCGGCTCCGCGCCGCTCGCCGTGCCGGGGTCGGTCGGCAGATCGAGCTCGACCGGGGCCGAGCGCACACGCATGCCGTCGGCGTACACAGCCTCTGCCTGCACAGCTGCCAAGCCGGAGCCGAGCACGCGGGCTGGCACCTCGAACGTGCCGCCGCTGCCGGGCAGCGTGGCAACGACTCGGCCGAGATGCACGAGTCGCGTCTCGATCGGCGGCTGCGCGCCGGCTGCGTTTGCTTCGATCGTCACCGTGCTGCCGAGCGTTGCAACGGGCGGCCCCGCTTCGATCGCGACCGATCGGCCCGCGCGATTCACCGCGAGTTCGCCGGTCCACGACGCGGCACCTGGCGAGTTGTGATTGTCGCGCACCAGCACACGCACTTCATGCCAGCCGTCGGCCAGGCCATCCGGCCCGATGCTGTCGGTCTCGATCGTGAAGCCGCTCGGATTGCCGAAGACCGACTGCACCACTTCGCCGTTGACGACGAGGTCGCCCTGCACGATCGTCGTGCCGGCGCGCACGCCGGCCGCGTTGACCGCGATCGCAACATCTTCGCCCGTCGTCGTGGTAGCTGCGGGCACGACATCGAGCGTCGGCGGGATCATGTACGGCCGCGTCATCGGGTCACCGACCAGCAAGCCCTGATACGGATTCGCTGCGAGGCTTCGGAACACCGCGACACCGAGCGGCGAGCCGTCGGCATAGTGCACATGCGCGAGCGCCGACGGGAACTTGAACGCGCCATTGCACGCCTCTTCGATGGTGCCGAACGACCCGCTCGCGCCCTTGGTGATCCACTCGGAGAGCTTGGCCTGATTGGGAATGTCAAAGGCTGCAGCGAAGCTGGTGAGGTGGTCGCAGAACGCGCCGTCGACGATGCCGAAGTTGCCGCCGACGATGTTCGGATTCGCGAGCCCCGTGAGGATGCCGAGCCCGTCTTGATCCGGCACGGGAAGATTCTGAAGGCGAACCTCGGCCGCAAAACCAAGGGCTTGCAGTGTGCTAACCGCGAGAGGGAACAACGGTTCGCGCGGATCGGAACGCGGCGCGTTGTTGGTCTCGCAGAAGAAGAACGTGCCGGCGGGCTGCGTGAAGTCGGCCGCGACCGACCGATCGATCATGTCGATGACCTCGGCAATGGTGTTGCCCCGCTCGCCGGTGAAGCCGAGGAGCGTTGCGAGGTAGTACAGATTGCCGCCGCCGGGCGTGCCGCCCGACCATGTCACGGTGTTGTCGAACGCCGCGCCGGTGGTGCCGGTGGTCGCGAAGCCGTTGGGCCGGGTGTCAGCATCAACGCCAGAGAGGATTCGATCGGTCTGAATCGCGAGGCTGTACGCCCCGGTGATCGAGAAGCGCTGCACCGGCGCGGGGCACGAGGTCGCGATGAGCCCCGGAGCCTCGATGAAGAACGGCGCTCCGGGCATGAGCACGATGTTGTCAGCCACGTTGTCGAGGCGTCTGCCCGCGATCGTCGAACGCAGGGCCGGCACATTCCACGACGCGAACGCCGGGAAGCTCGCGGCACCAGGTTCCATCGCGACGACGTTGCCGAGCGGCACGCCGCGGGCCGCCCTGTACGCGTTTGCTGCGTAGAGCGACTCCGCATCGAACGGATCGACGACGAGGATCATCTCCGTCGGCGTTTGGCTGCCGCCAGCCGCGCCGGCCAGCACGACCATCGCAGCTGCACAGGCACGCAGCCGGATTGGCCGGATGGACACTCGGGCTCGGCGCGATTGCGGGCGGTGCGTTGTCACGATGCTCTCTCCGTGCGGGATGCGATTGCAAGCCGAGCCTAATGGACACCGGGCGGCATCGCTGCCCGTCCAGCGTACGAGTGTTGCCCGTATCGGCGAACTCGGGATCAGCCTGGAAGCAGCCCGTGTATCACCCTGGGTCCAGACTCCCGTATATGTCATATTCATGCTATATGCGGACAGATTTATCGGCCTAATGACGGCCATTTGCGCGTTTCTAACGAATTTCTCGTGACAAGAAAGCCATCGCGGCTTGATAAAGCATGCAGACCCTGTATGATTTAACGCATGTCTCGCAGAACCCGACACGCCATCATCACCGAGTTGCTCGGCCTCGGCCCCATCGCCAGCCAAGAAGCTCTCCGCCAACGCCTCGCCGAACGCGGCATCGAGGTCACCCAGGCCACGCTGTCTCGCGACCTCCGCGATCTCGGCGTCGTGAAAGGCCCCCGCGGCTACGTCATGCTTTCGGCGGTCGACACCCTCGCCCCTGGCGTGCTGCCCGACCCCGAACTGCTGCACGGCCCCGGCGGCGTCTCACAGGTGCTCAAGCAGACCCTCACGGACATGCTTGTCGCGGTTCGACTGGCCGGCAATCTCGTTGTCTTCAAGACCGCTGCGGGTCACGCACAGGTTGTCGCCGTCGAGATCGATCGCAGGCCGCCGGCCGGGGTGCTCGGCACCGTCGCGGGCGATGACACCATCTTCGTCGCGTGCGAAACGCCCGGCAAGGCTGCGGCACTCGCTGCGTTTGTCTCGCAGCAAACCGGCATCGGCGTCAACAACACCAATCAGTCGTCGCCGACCGCCGCTGCTGCCAACCAACCCGCTCACGTCGCCACAGCCACCAGCACCATCCCCGCGGTGGATTGACGACACCCCGCCAC
>JBCCQU010000029.1:0-11989 GCA_039208875.1 Planctomycetota bacterium | reverse complement strand
GCAAGGTCGAGAAGCTGATTCTCGTCCTTGCTGCGGGTGAGGATGCCTTCCGCCTCGGCCAGCGTCGTGCCGGGAGGTGCGCTCACGAGGCCGGTTGCGGTCATCACGTCGCGCACCGGTGTTGTCTCGGCCACGCCGAACTTCAGATCGCGACGCGTGAGGATTCCGACGACCTTGCCGCGATCGCTCGGCGATTGCCGCTCGGAATTGTGCCCGCCCTCGGTGATCGGAAAGCCCGACACGTTGTGCTGCCGCATGAGTTGCACAGCACGCGCGACGGTGTCACCGGGGCCGAGCGTGATCGGATCGGCGATGACGCCGTTGGCCGAGCGTTTGACCTTCGCGACCTCGCGAGCCTGCGCGTCGATCGGCAGGTTTTTATGGATGACGCCGATGCCGCCCTCTTGCGCGAGTGCGATGGCGAGCGCCGATTCGGTCACGGTGTCCATCGGCGCCGAGATCAGCGGGATGCCCAGCCCGATGCGTGTCGTCAGACGCGTCGTTGTGTCTGCATCGCGCGGCGTCACGCTCGAGCGGCGCGGCAAGAGCAGCACGTCATCGAACGTGATGCCTTCGAGCGTGATCTTGGAAAACGGGCCGGTGTCTTGGCTGCGCGAGGCGGAGCCGGCGACATCTGCGGGGCGGCTCCGAGCGGCGGAATCTGTGAGGGTTCCCATGGCTGAGTGTGCGACCGTCAGCCCGCGTCGTCAAGCCCCGACCACTCCGTAACCAGCTACCGACAAAAGATTGTCGTTCAGCGATCTCGCCGCGGTCGGCAATCGCGGCGCGGAGCCGACGCCTTGAGCAGCCGTTCGCCCTCTTCGGCGGAGATGGTCCCCTCCGCGACGTAGGCCGCGATCTCCCGCCGCGAACGCTCCCGCTCGCGCCGGCTCAGATAGACAGCGGTCATGATGCCGATGACCATGACGGCCGCACCGGCGACCGAGCCGACGACGATGAGCACGGCGCTGAGATGCGGAGAAATGTCGCTAGACGAAGCCCAAGACGAATTCCATGAGGAGCCGAGGACCAAAGGCTGTGCCGAGAACGCTGACCAATCCATCGCTATCCCCTTCCCCGGCGCGTGCGATTTTGCGGTTAGTTGTCGCCGTCGCCCTTGGGCGATGCCTTCATGAGCTTCGCACCCTGCTCGGGCGTCATACTGCCCTCAGCGATGTAGGCCGCGATCTCGCGTCGGCTGCGCTCGCGCGACTGATGCCGCACGATGCCGCTGATCGTGCCGCCGACGATCGCGAGCGCCCCCAGCGCACCGAGCACAAGAAACAGCAGGTTGTCGTTGTTGAGCACCTGGTGCAGCACGCTATCCATGAGGCTTCTCCGCGAAAGACAAGCGGGCGCGACAGCCCGCTCACCGCCACATCATTGGGACTTCGACGGCCCGGGTTTCACCGCATCGCCAGAAGCCGACACTTGATCGGATTTCGTACGGATCGCGAGCCATCGCGCGCCGCACTCCGGGCATCTGTCGGCGTCCAAAGTTGACGTCATGTCGTACCCGCACGAGCTGCAGTGAGTTCGGTCGAATCTGCTCCGCCGCTTGGCAGCCAGCGGCAGCCACGCCACCGGCCCGAACGCGAACGTCGCGATCGCAGCGGTAAACACCAGCCCGTACATCGACGGCGACCAGCAATAGCACTCCGTCTTGCGACGCACCATCACATCGAGCGGGATCAGCAACGCGAGTTCGATGATCGACCCGGCAAAGACAACCCGCGACAGCCGACGGACCGCCGAGTCGCGACTGAGCCGACGCGAATACACCCACAGCAGCGGCGTCACGACGAGCCAGTGCGAGCCCAGCACCGTGAACAGCACCCACCACTCCCACAACGCCCCGGTCAGCTCGCGATCGATTCGGTACTCGTCGGCCACCGCGTAGACGCCCGCGACCAGCGTTGTCGTGAGGCCGGCGACAACGAGCCCGAACACCGCGACGCTGATGGCGACCGGCCAGCCGCGGTTCGACTTGCTCGGTGCGCGCAGCGGCAGCAGTGCCAGCACCTGCAGCACCATGAAGCCGCCCATGCACATGGCCATGAAGCCGGCGAACTCGGGCTCGACCAGCACATCACCGATATCGCGGAGGCCGCGCAAGCCCAAGAAGTCGCCCGTACTGGCATCGACCTCACCTGACATCGCGAGCCAAGCGGCTGCGAGCACGTACGCGACGACCGCGTGCACCGCCCAATACGCGAGAAGCACGCGCCACTTCAGTGTCAGATTGGCGAGGAGGCCACGACGCACCGATACGATTGTGCCATGACTAACGGAGCCACGCCAACACCGCTGCCCGACGACGCCACGCCGATCGCATGGCAGCGGTCGATCCGCGGCCACCTCGACGGCAACCCGCGATACCCGGTGGACGCGACGCTCGTGGCCGACCCCGACTCGGGCGAATTGCTCGATGTGCAATACGACTGGGACCGCGTGTGGGCTGCGCTACGCGATGGACAACGGCCGACGAGTCTCGCCGACTTGTTCGACGGCCGCGGAGCGACCCGCGGCGCGCGACCGGCTGCGGGCGATACCGGCATGACCGACGCGGCCCTCGACTTCTCCGGCGTGTGGCGCTTCCGAGACTTGCTGCCGTACTGGACAGCGCTGCCCGGCGGCCAAGCCGACATCGTCACCGCCGGCGAAGGACGCACCAACCTGCAACGAGCCGACTGCCTCGCGCGCGACATCGGACTCGATACCGACAACGGCGGCAGACTCTACCTGCAGTACGAAGGCTTCAA
Organism: Planctomycetota bacterium; assembly: GCA_039208875.1. Classification (GTDB taxonomy): domain Bacteria; phylum Planctomycetota; class Phycisphaerae; order Phycisphaerales; family UBA1924; genus JBCCQU01. Next base: position 9,227 of record JBCCQU010000029.1, on the reverse strand, counting down.
CCCCACCGGCTCGTTCAAAGACAACGGCATGTGCGCAGCGTTCACGCACGCAAGGCTCGTCGGCGCAAAGCGCGCAGCGTGCGCAAGCACCGGCAACACATCGGCAGCCCTCGCGATGTACGCCGCGCTGACCGGCATTCCCGCGTATGTCTTCGTCGGTGACGGCAAGATTGCCTACGGCAAGCTCAGCCAAGCGCTCGATTACGGCGCCACCACGCTGCAGGTGCGCGGCGACTTCGATGCGTGCCTGAGCCGCGTGCGCGAACTCGTGAGCGATCGGCCCGAACTGGGCGTGTATCTGGTGAACTCGGTTAATCCGTTCCGGCTCGAAGGCCAGAAGACGATCATGTATCGCATCCTCGAAGGCCTGGACTGGCAGGTGCCGGATTGGATCGTGGTGCCCGGCGGCAATCTCGGCAATTGCTCTGCGTTCGGTAAGGCGTTCATCGAGCTAAACGAGCTTGGCCTGATCGAGCGCATGCCGAGGCTGGCGGTGATGAACGCGGCCGGCGCGCGCACGCTCGACCGGGTGTACAACGAGCAGGGTTTGCGCTGGAACGGCGGCGACTACGACCGCGACAAGCTCATGGCGGAGTATGCGCGGATGGATGACGCGGGCGAACGGGCCGACACGGTCGCGAGCGCAATCGAGATCAATCGGCCGGTGAACCTGCCCAAGGCCCTGCGCGCACTCGAAGCCATGAACGGCGTTGTGCGCTCCATCGACGACGAAACCATCATCGAGCACAAGGCGCTCGTCGGTCGGCACGGCTTCGGTTGCGAGCCGTGCAGCGGCGCATCCATTGCGGGCGCGCGCTTGCTGCGAGCGGAGGGTGTGATCGGCGCGCACGAAACGGTGGCGTGCGTGCTCACGGGCCATGCGCTCAAAGACCCGGACCTGACCGTGAGCTACCACACCGGCGCCGATAAAAAGGTCATCGAGGCTGCGGGTGCTGAGGTAATGGCTGCGGCGGGCGAGCCGACCGGCGGGCTGAGCAATCAGCCGATCAAGGTCGATGATGATCTCGATGCGATCGTCGCTGCGATGGGGCTTTAAATAATTTCAACGCGGAGGCGCGGAGCGGCACGGAGAGCTCGGAGAAAGACAGAAGAAAACGACAGATGCAGAGATAACAAGCAAAGTATGTGAATGACTCCATACTGCTATCTGGCTTTGTGATCTCCGCGTTTCACTCGGTGTCTCCGCGTTCAAGTTCTGCCCGCGTTGCGTCGGCATCAAACGGTTGCCAAGGCACGTCGTGGTGCGCATGCTCATCGAGCAATTCGAGGTAGTCCTCGCGTCGCGTCTCGACGCAGCCGAACTGCGACAGATGCTCGTTCCACATCTGCGTGTCGCACACAGCGAAGCCCTGCCTGCGGAGGTGATGCACGAGGTGGACGAGGCAGACCTTGCTGGCGTCGGTGCCGCCGAGGTCGGGCCTGCTGAACATCGCTTCGGCGCAGAACACTCGGCCGAGTTGCAGGCCATACAGGCCGCCGACAAGGTGACGCTCGTCGAAATCGTCGATGAACCAGGCCTCGATGCTGTGCGCATAGCCGGCGCGATGCAGCAGCGCGAACAACTCGATGATCGGCTCGCCGATCCATGCGCCCGGCCGCGACGGATCGGCGCAGCCTTGCACGACGCTGATGAAGTCGGCATCGGACGTGACGTCGAACCGAGCTGTGCGCACGGTGCGTGCGAGCCGACGCGGGCAGTGCCAGCCTTCGTCTTCGGTCAGCGGCATGATGCCGCGCGGATCGGCCTCGAACCACGACAGCTCATCGGTCACCCCCTCGCGGCTCGGATGCACGCACATCGGGAACGCGCCCTGCCGATACGCAGCAAGCGTGGCGGCGACGACGCGACGCTCGCCGAGCGAAAGCGGGCTGCGGCTTTGTTGCGGGGATGAGCCGGGGTCGCGCATCAGAACTTCAGATGGCTTGGGCGTTCCTTGGGTGGCTTCACACCGAGGATTGTGCGCGCAAGCTGAAGATCGGTCGGCACGGTGATCTTGATATTGGTCGGCTCGCCCGGCACAAGCACGACGCGCTCACCGAGCCGCTCGATGAGTTGGGCGTCATCGGTACTGTTGAGATCGTCTTGCGAGTATGCCCGTTGCAGCAGCTCGCGTTCGAACACCTGCGGCGTCTGCACGGCGCGGAGATCGTCGCGCTTGACTGTTTCGCGCACGGCGAACGACTCGGCCTTCTTGGTCGCAGCATCGTCAGTAAGGATGGCGGCGAGCGGATCGGCTGCGTCATCGGGCAGGGGTTCGGGCTCAATGCGTTTGATCGTGTCGCTCACAGGCACAGCTGGCACGACCGCGGCGTGCGTGCGCGCAGCCCGGAAGACACGATCGAGAAGCTCGGTCGATGCGCACGGCCTGGCGGCGTCGTGCACAGCGATATGCGTGGCATCGGCGGGAACGTGCTTCAGGGCTGCGGCGACTGTTTCGTAGCGGTGCGTCTGGCCGCCCTTACAGAGGATCACGCCAAGGATGGCGAGCTTGTCGCCGTGGCGCAGCTTGAACTCGGCGAAGGCGTCGTCGTCGTGCGGGCCGGCGACGATGATGGGGCCGACGTCGGTTAGCTCGAGCGGGTCGGGATTGGCGTAGTTGGCAAAAAGCTCGACGGTGCGGTGAAGGACGGGCCGGCCGCCGAGGTCTTCATCGAGCTTGGAGCGGGTGCCGAGGCCGGCATCGTTGAAGCGGGTCGAGCTGCCGGCGGCGGGGATGATCACAGCGATGCGCATGGCGGAGGGTAGTGCCGTTGATCAGTTATGCGGACGCCGGGCGGCGAGATACCAGGGTCTTTCGCGGGGAGATGTTCTTTGTGGTTGATTCACCCTATCCAGCGGTTACATTTGGCTGCTGGGGATGCACGAGGAGATTCGGAATGAACAAGTTGATGTTTGTTTGCGCGGGCGTTGCTGCGTCGTCGGCGTCGGCAACTGTGCTGACGTTCGATCCGTTGCCGTTCAACGGCGCCCAGTTGAGCCAGGCGTACGGCGACAGCGTGATGTCGGCTTTGCAGGACGGCTTCTCGTACGGGACGGATTTCGGCCCGACGCCGAATATCGTCGCTGCGTACGGAACAGGCAGCACCGTGAACACCGCCGTGCTGCAGTGGGCAGACCAGTTTGGTGACCTCACCAACATTGCGTACGGGACGGAGAACGCTCAGCAATTACTCGTCACGCTGACCGCCGACGCGGGTTGGCTTGTTGATCTGCGCGGCTTTGACATCGCTGGATGGCCGGTCGTCGACTACACGATCAACAGCGTCGAGGTGCTCGCCAACGGATCGGCTGTGTTTAGCGAGACGAACGTGCTGGTGCGGGGCGCGACGCTGGATGCTGAGGGCCGTCGGCACACGAGCTTCGACTTCGCCCAGGGCTTGCAGGCACGCGAGATCACCATCGCGCTCGATGTCTCGAACATCACCGGGACCGCTCAAGACAACATCGGCATCGACAACGTCGCGTTCGCGCAGGTCGTCCCGGCACCGGGCGTGGCTGGCTCGCTGCTCGCAGCGGCCGCGTTTGGTGTTCGCCGCCGGCGGTGAGTGCTTCCCGCACACGCTGCGCAACTCAGAACATGAAACGGGCACCGGTGAGCTTCCGGTGCCCGGTTTTTTTGTTTGGCGCGTCGCTCGTGGTCAGGGGAGTGGCGAGAGTGGCCGGCGCTCTTGATTGACCTGCAGGCCGGGGTTGTAGCGGTCGGGGCCGAAGATATCGCGGGCCGGCAGTTGGTTGATGTTGGCGAGGATGGCCCGAGCGCGGAAGCTGCCCGATGCGAGCGACTGCAACTCGGGGGTGAATGTCTCGATGCTGGCAGCGGGGCCGGGGAAATACGACAGCGCTGCGAGTGCTGAGTACGAAAAGCCGTGGCTGCCGTTATTGACCATGCGATTGATGAGTGTCTGCATGGATGGCAGCGGCCGCCCGCCGAGTGCGAGGGCTTCTGACGCCATGGCCCCGACGAGCCAGTTGCCGCTGTTGGCGACGCCGTTGAGTCGGCCGGGGAGTTGCGGCTCGGCGATCAGGCCGTTAGCGCCGAGGGTGGCGTAGCCGACGGCTCCCCAGAACTGGAACGCCCTGTCGTCACTGTTGAGATAGGCGTTGATCGCGGGGATATCGGCAACGGTGGCGAGACTCGCTGTTTCCGCGGCTTCGATCAGAGCGTCGACGTCGTAGTTGGTCTGGCGGACCCACGTATGGATCGGCGTGCCGTTGTAATCGTCTCGCATGTTGCGTGGGAAGAGCCCGAGATCCTGGGTGTCTCGCATGTGCTGACCGAGTGCGTCGCGCAGCTCGATCAGCTTGGCTTCGTGGGCTGGGTCGTCAGCGAGATTTGTGAGCTCGAACGGATCTGTCGAGATATTGAACAGCATCTCTGCGCCCGTTGCGTCGGAGCCCGGCGTGTAGGGGCGCATCCAGAGTTCGTTCTGCGCCGCGGGGTCACCCTCGTGCACGTACTCGTCCCACGCGACCCACGCGGGCATGCCCCACTGGTAGCTGTTGCGCAGGCCGTGCGTGCGGTGCGGAATGAAGCGGCGGATGTACTTCCACTCGCCATCGGTGACGGCTCGGTCTGGCGCGAAGTGCCATTCGCGGTTGGCGACAAAGCCGAACTGGTAATCGCGGGGCGGCTCGGCGTGTGGGCCCATGAATGCCTTACCCTGCATGTATTCGGGCGGCTCGATGCCGGCGATGCTGAGCACCGTGGCTGCGAGGTCGACGAAGCCGATCAGTCGCTCGGTGCCGGAGCCCTCGGGCAGGCGGAGATCTTCGGGCAGCTGGCAGCGGTACTTGCCGGGCACGCGGATGCCGAAGGGCACGCGGAGGCCGGTCTCGAAGACGAAGCCCTTGCCGCGTGGGAGAAGGCCGCCGTGATCGCTGAAGAAGAAGACGATGGTGTCGTCCTCGACGCCACCCGATCGGAGTGCGTTGAGGTGGATGCCGGCCCAGATGTCTGTATCTCGCACGCCCTCGAGATGGAAGGCGTAATCCGACCTCATCTCAGGAACGTCGGGCACGTGGGGCGGAAGCGTGACGCTGATACCCGCGGCAGCGAAGTCGCGGCGGTCATCGAGGTGCCAAGACCGGATCCTTCCAGTGTGGGTCATGTCCGCGTTGTAAACGCTGAAGAACGGCCTGCCGGCACGAGCGGATGACCGCCACGTTGCACTGCTGCCGTTCTCATCCCATGCTTGCGCGCTCTGCACGCTGTTGTAATCGGTCTTGCGGTTGTTTGTCGCGAAGTAGCCGTTGTCACGGAGGATGCGGGGGAAGAAGTACTCGCCATCTGGGATGTTGATGGTTTGGCGGTGGACATCCGAGCCGTAGGTGGTGGCGTAGGAACCGGAGATGATCGTCGAACGGGCGGGCGAGCAGACCGGCGCGGTGGACCATGCGCGATCGAAGCGCAGCCCCTGGCCGAAGAGACGATTATCGACCTGCGGTGTTTGGATGCCGGTCTCGCCGTAGGCCGGCAGCGTGAACCAACTGGTGTCCTCGAACGTCAGCCACAGGATGTTTGGACGGGGCGGTGGTGACTCGATGAGATCGAGCATGGCCACGATGTCCATGTAATCGACGGAGCCGAAGGGCTGCGCGGCGTCGGCGCGCGTGTCGCCGGCTTCGGCGAGCGCGGCGAGGGCCTGCACATCTGCGGCATTGATCACACCGATGGGCTCGGCGATGTCGGCACAATTGCAGGTGTCGTCGGCGGACGCCGAGAGCGCTGCGACTGCTGTGATGGCAAGGCCTGCGAGTGATCTGACGCGCATGCTGACAGCTCCCGGATTCCGACTCTGTCGTCTTTGGTCGGACAACAGACCAGTTATCGTAATGCTGCATCGCTCGACGACCAAAGAAGGTCAAACTGAAAGCAATAGGAAGACACAAGTCGGCTCAAGGACTTTCGATTCTGCTCGAAGGCCGGCTCGGTGCGTTTGCTTCGGCAATAGCTCCCTAAGCCGCAAAGCGATTCGGGGACGGTGCGCGTTTATCGGTCGCGCATTACAGGGGCTTTTGCGGGTCTTTTTGTGGGCGCTTCGATGCGGTGCCGGTTCGCACTACTGTTACGTCCGCGAGTTTGTTGTTCCGCGGAGGAGATGTACATGCAACGAAAAATTGGAATTGTGTGCTCGGCTGTCGTTCTGCTTGCTTCGGCGGGCTCGGCTGCTGCTCAGGGCACCGTGAGCTTCGTGACAACCCAGGCCGAGCGGGACGCGTTTGACGCTGCTGGCAATGCTGACAACTTCCTCAACGGGTCGGAGTTTCAGCCTGTCGGGACCGATGGCGTGCAGTTCATTCTCCGGCCGGTGACCAACCTCGTCGGCTTCCCGCGGTTCATCAGCAATAACGCTGCCGGCATCAACTTCGGCGGCGGCGGCGGAAGCTCGCTCGCGTTCACGTTCGAAGCTGACGCACCGCTCGATCTTGAGTCTTACATCATCAACGACGCGTTCGGCTTTCTGAACGCACCGACGTTCAGCATCGAGGATGGCGGAACGGTGCTCTCAGCTGGGAACGACGGGTCGCGTCCCACGGGGCTCGGCAACCAGAGCCGAGCGTTTGTCGGCGGCGTGCTTCGTCTCGAAGCAGACACGCAGTACACGTTCCGAGCCGACACAACGGGCGCGGCTGTTCAAGCGTTCATCGCTGGGTTCAATTACACCGTTGTGCCGACGCCGGCTTCGGCAGGATTGCTCGCGATGGCCGGCTTGGCAGCGACGCGTCGGCGGCGATAGCACCCACAGCGGCTTTGAGTTGATATTTCGCAAACGCCCCGTGTCGGCAACGGCGCGGGGTGTTTCTGCTTTTGGTGTTGCCTAGCATTGTCGCTGGCTGCGGGGCGAATGCTGCTGCAGCGTGTTCATTGACAAACGGGGCCGATCGGTTTCGACCGGGCAGGGAAGGCTTGGTGTGGCGCGTCGTGGGGTGTGCTGGCCACGTAAAAAGCACACAACACTTATAACTGCCAACCAGCAGTTTGCTCTCGCAGCCTGAGTGCTGTGACGGGCTCCGTCTGACGCCCGATGAGACGGAGCTTGAAAACATCGGGCTGGCGTTTGCGTGGTGCAACCGGGCGCAGGCGTGAGATTTTTACTGGGAGCTGGGCCGAAGCGGAGGGTGTCGATGCCCGCTGCGAGGCTGAGATCAAACCATCGACTACACGCGTAGAAGCACCCTGCTGACTGTCACGGGACGGGGGTTCGATTCCCCCCGGCTCCATTCGATGTCTTCATCGCAACAACCCGCTGTGCGCATGAGCTGGATCGACCTGCTGTTCCTGCATTGGCCGGTCGACGCCGATCGCGTGCGCGCGATCCTGCCAGCAGCTCTCGAGGTCGACACGTTCGACGGCAACGCGTGGATCGGCCTTGTGCCGTTCACCATGACCGACTGTCGATTCCGCGGCTTCGGCTGGGTGCCTGGGCTCGCCAATTTCTACGAATGCAACGTGCGCACATACGTGCGGCACGGCCCACATCGCGGCGTGTGGTTCTTCAGCCTCGACGCTGAGCACCTGCTGCCGGTCGTCGGCGGCCGATGGATCTGGAACCTCAACTACGTCTACAGCAAGTTCCGCGTCGTGCAAGACGGGCCTCGCTTCGACTATCGCGCCAAACGCAAACGCGGGCCTTGGCCGAGCGGCGAAATGCATCTCGCGTGGACCGTCGGCGACGAACGCCCGCTCGCACAGCCCGATTCGCTCGAGCACTTCCTCACCGAGCGATACCTGCTGTTCACGCAACGCAGCGGCTTGCTGTACGCCGGGCGAATCGAGCACGAGCCATGGCCCTTGCGAGATGCCGAGGTCACACGCATCGACGACAGCCTCGTCGCAGCGGCCGGCTTCGAAGGCCTTGTGAATAGCGAGCCGATCGCTCTCGCGTCGAACCGTGTCGATGTGCTTGGCTACCCGCTGCAGAAAGCTGCAGCACTCGACGGCATCAAGCCGTGACTGAGAACATGCCATCCGATGCTGCACGCTTCATCGTGTTCTTCGATGGCCAGTGCGGCCTGTGCGATCGGTCGGTGCGATTGCTGATGAAGCTCGACCGGCAGCGCGTGCTGCGTTTCGCGCCGCTGCAGGGAGAGACGTACGCGGAACTGGCGATCGCTGACAAACCGGCGGATGTTTCGACGATCGTCGTGCTTGATGATGGCGAAGTGTTTGTGCGCAGCGACGCGGTGCTGCAGATCCTGCGTCGCCTTGGCGGCGTGTGGAAGCTGCTTGCCTTTGTGGTCGGCGCCGTGCCGCAGCCGGCGCGAGATGCTGCATACCGCTTCATCGCGAAGCATCGGCTACGCGTGTTCGGCGGAGCGGACGCCTGCAAGCTGCCCTCCCCAGCCGAAGGCGAGCAGCTGTTGCCGTAGGTAATGCTCACGAAAACTCAGGGCCGACAACGCGGATGCCATGGTTGCTTCACAAGCCACGACGATACCTCTAGCACTCGCCTACCTCGTCGCAGTGGCGGCATCGATTGGGTTCCCCCCGGCATAGTGGTAGCTGTTCATGCCGTCGGGGTAGCCGAGCAGGTCGCGTTGGTTCCATCGTCCGAGTTCTGGGATGTAGCTGCGGTAGCGGACGTGATTCATCCGCAGTTCGCCGTCGGTGTAGTAGCCGAAGGCGTTGTCGGGCCGTCATCGATGTCGAAGAATGTCTGCAAGCGACTGAACGTAATTGGGAACGGCAGGCGACGTTCATCGGTTTCCCGACACGACCTCCTAGAGCATCCGCTTGTCGAGCGAGAGCTCCGCAACGAGCTTCTTGAGCTGCGCATTCTCACGCTCCAGCTCCTTGAACCGCTTCGCCTGGTCGGTCTTCAAGCCGCCGTACTCACGACGCCACTTGTAGTACGTCTGGTCCGTGACGCCGATCTGACGGCACATCTGCTTCACGGTCAGCCCCTGAAACAGGTGCACCTCCGCCTCACGAAGCTTGTTGACGATCTGCTCCGCCGAATGCCTGATCCGTGCCATGGAATCCCGCCTTCCCAGATGCGTCCGATGCGACGCAGTCTCGCATAGCACGTGGACTGGTTTCTGGGGGGGCAGGCCAGGACGTCTGGCCCGCCCACCAAGACCCGAGAGGAGGCGCTTCCGATGCTCCGATGACATTCGGGAGATACCTGCTAAGCTGGCGCCGGACTGTTGTCAAACAGCCCGTCTGCGGGTCATGAAATCCGAATAGCACAACCTGAGGTTGTAG
>JBCCQU010000028.1:0-12128 GCA_039208875.1 Planctomycetota bacterium | reverse complement strand
TCATCGACAAGGCGGTGCAGATGTTCGGCGGCAAGGCCGACCCCGTCGCCGAGCTGTTTCCCTACGGCATCTATGCGATCCCTGAGATCTCGATGGTCGGTTGGACGGAAAGCCGTCTGACCGAAGAGAACATCCCGTACGAAAGCGGCGTGGCGATGTATCGCGAGATCGCACGCGGCCACCTGCTCGGCGACGACACCGGCATGCTCAAGATGCTGATCCATCAAGAAAGCCGAACGATTCTCGGCGTGCACGCGATCGGCACCGGCGCGACCGAACTCATCCACATCGGACAGTGCGCCATGGCGTTCAATGCGACCGTCGATTACTTCATCAACGCGGTGTTCAACTATCCGACGCTGGCGGAGTGCTACAAGGTGGCAGCGTTGAACGGGCTGAACAAGCTGAAGAGCGTGTAGGAATGGGCAGTGAGGCAGTGAGGCGGTACGTCGTGGCGAAGAAGACAGCTAAGAAGACCACCAAGAAGAAGGTGGCCAAGAAGACGGCTGGCAAGGCTGCCGGCAAGGGACTGGCTGCGCCCGAGCAGCGTGGCGCGCGTTACGACCCGCCCAAGCCGATGGGCGAGATCATCGGCCAGCAGCACGCGCGATCGGTGTTGGCGTCGGCCATGGCTTCGGGCCGGGTGCATCACGCGTGGATCTTCCACGGGCTGCGCGGCGTCGGCAAGATGACCACAGCTCTGGCGTTCGCCGCGGTGCTGCTCGATCCCGATGCCGGGGCGAACCTGACCGGCGAGATCGAGGCCGACCCGGCGAGCCCGACGCAGCAGTTGCTGCGGGCAGCGTCGCATCCCGATCTGCATGTGGTTGCCAAGGAGATGGCCGAGGTCAGCCGTGACGCCGGCGTGCGCAGCCGAAAGCTCACGACGATTCCAAAGGAAGTGGTGCTGGAGTTCCTCGTCGAGCCGGCACAGCGGACGCGGTCGTCATCGGTCGCGGGCGAGGGTCTGGCGACGAAGGTTTTCATCGTGGACGAGGCGCATCTGCTCGGCCGCGAGGCGCAGAACCTGCTGCTCAAGACGCTCGAGGAGCCGCCGGCCGGCACGGTCATCATGCTGGTGACACCGAGCGAGGAGCGGCTGCTGCCGACGATCCGCAGCCGATGCCAGCGTGTCGCGTTTGGCCCGCTCAGTGACGATGAGCTGGCGTCGTGGGCTGCGACCGAGCTTGAACCCAAGGGCGTGCAGGTGCCGGGCGGCGCCGAGTCGATGCGGTTCGCGGGCGGCTCGCCGGGTGAGCTGCTCGGCCTGATCGAGGGCGGCGTGCTCGGTTGGCCGGAGCGGCTCGAGAAGATGCTCAGCTATGCCGACCGCGGCAAGTTCCTCGTCGATCTTGGGCCGACGTTTGCCGAGCTTGTGAGCGAGCACGCCGAACAGGCGGTGGCTGGCAAAAAGAACGCGAGCAAGGACGCGGCCAACCGGGCGGCCGTCGCGGTGCTTATGCGTTGGCTGGCGGAGCGCTATCGCGGGCTCATGGCTCGCGATGCAGCGGGCGATCCCGATGAGCTCGAACGGCACGCGTCGGCGATCGACGCGATCACGCGGGCCGAGCGGCTGATCGCGACCAACGTGCCGGTGGCCTTGGTGATGGATGATCTGGCGGCCGAGCTTGCCGGGCCTCGGGTGGTGCTGTAGCAAGCAGGACCCACTCAGGCCTGGATGCTGATGCCGGCGCCTGCTTCGCTGTTTGCGGGCGTAATGCTGCCGACGGTCTGGTCGTCGGCGTGCGGCGGCTGGGCAGCTGGTGAACCCTCCGCTGCAGCCTTCTCCATCGCGATCACCCATGTCTCCCGCTCGTACTCCAACAGCTTGATGGCTTCGTCGAGCTTGGCGATGTCGCGTTCGAGGCTCGCGTCGAGCAGCCTGCTGTAGATGAACATGTAGACCGACCGCACGCGATCGGCGAACTCCGGGTCGGGCTCGGCGTTGATCGTCGTCGCCAGCTCGAGCACGATGTCGCGGCATTGCCGGAAGCCGTCGTACGACAGCTCGGCGTTTTTCGTGGTCAGCCCTTCGCGGGCCATGCCGGCGAACTTCAGGCTGCCATCGAGCAGCAGCAACCGAAGCTTGCTCGGGCTGGCTGTCATGACGGTGGTGCGCAAGTACGTCGCTGCCGAGTCCGCGTTAACGCTCATGGCGTAGCTATCGGCAGACAACGTGTCCAGATTTGAGGCTTTCACCTATCGCCGGACGAATCTTGTCAGCCGATGGTGCTCAGCGCGTTTTGCTGTGTCGTGAGTTGGAGCAGAGCCTGCTCCATCGCGAGGAAGTCGGCCTCGAGCACGCCACGCCGTTGGTCGAGGCGCAGGTTGAGCTGATCGATGCGTAGTTGTTGCGCCTCGATCTGATCATTCAGCGTGTCGTCGCGGAGCGTCAGCACGCCATCGATGGAATCGATGTAGTTGTCAGCCAGCTCCTCGATCTGGAAAATCAGGCCGAGCGAGCTGAACTGGTCGTCTTCGAAGGGTACGTTCGCGGTGATACCTGATACCCCGGGCAGTACCTCTCGCTCGGTCTCGATCGGCTCCTGCGTGCGTGCGGTCAGCATGTCGCGGACAGCGTCGAAGTCCTGCTCGAGCGCCTCGCGGAAGCGTGTGGAGTCGAGGCTGAGTCGGCCGCCTTCGCCGATGTTGATGCCGACATCGGGGAAGCGTTGGAATGTGCCGCTGACATTGAGGGCACTCGAGACGCCGGCAGCGCTTACGCGCTGGCGGAGAAGGTTGGTGGTGCTGTCGCCTAGCAGTGCGCCTCGCTCGCCGGTCTCTTCGTTGAAGGCCGTTTGCTGATCGATCGCGTCGAGCACGCCGTTGTAGTTGGTGATGAAGTTGCTGATCGCTTCTTCGATGGCGGTGTTGTCGCGGTTGATCGTGACGCTGACGGGCTCGCTGGAGACCTGGCGCAAGTCGATGCTGACGCCAGAGATCACGCTATCGAGCGTGTTGGTCGAGCTGGTGAGGGCGATGCCGGTTGCCGGATCGGACGAGCCGAAGAAGACGAGCGAATCCTGGCCTTCATCGAGCGTCGACAGCCCGAGTCCGAAGCCGTTGTCGTCGATCAGCACGCGGCCAGCGGTGCCCGCGTTATCACTGACAAAGCTCAGCCGGAAGGGCCGCGCCGGCGTGCCATCGTTGATGATCGTGACCGCGGTGCCGGCGTCGGCATCGTTGATGCGCTGCACGATGTCCTCAAGCGTGTCGGCGTTGGTAAACGTGACGGTCTTCTCGAACGAGCCATCGATCACGTTGTCAGCGCCGCTGCCCGCAGCTGTGCCCGCGATGCCGAGCGTGTCGGCGATGTTGCCGGTCACGTCTTCGACCACGATCGCTTGGCTTCCTGCGTTGTCCGTGTCGGCCTCGCGGATGACGATGCCGTCGCCGTTGTCGTTGATCGCTGCCTCGATGTTGAGGCCCGCCGCACTGGTCACCTTGTTGATCTCGTCGATCACATCGAACAGCGTTTCCGCATCGTTCGAGATTTCGACTGTGCGCCCAAGCCCCGAGCCGTCAACGAACCTGATCGTTCCGGTGCCGATGTCCTGCCCGCCGTTGAAGTCGCTGAGGCGTGTGCCCGCGGTGACGTAGGCGAGTTGCAGATTGGTGCCGCGGAACGACGATGCACTGACGCCTGTCGTCTCGATGCCGAGTGAGGCAGCGGTTGTTCCGGCGATGACAAGGTCGCCGGTGATCGAGCCCGCAGCGGTGTTGTCGGTGATGTTCAGGCCGTTGCCAGCATCGTTGAGCGAAGCTGTAATCACGCCGCCCGTTGCAGCACTGATGGTGCTGACAACGTCTTGCACGGTGTTCGCCGACGACAGGTCGATGTTGTAGGTGTTGCCAGCACGATCGGTGATATCAAGCGTGTCTGTGCTGTCGATGCCGCTGCCGCCGTTCAGGCTCGCGAGCAGCGTGGTATTCAGCCCGGCCAGCGTGCGTTCCGCCGTTAGTGTGCCGGTTGTGGTGCCGGCCTGCGTTAGGCCGAGGTCGGCAGCCGTCGTGCTGATGCCTTCCTTGTCTTGCACGGTGATGCTTCGGCCGCCGTCCGCGGTGATTTCCAGTCGGCCGTTGTTCACTGCTGCGGTCACGCCGGTCACGCCTGCGTTCGACAACGCATCGTTGATGCGATCGAGAACACCCTGCACCGTGCGCACGGGTTCTTCGATAGCCACGACCTCGGTCTCGCCTTCTTCGCCGCCTTCGACGCCTTGCTCCTCGAACACCTGGCCGAGGTTCACGCGCACCGCGGTCTGCGCAGCACCGGTCTCTGCGTCTTCATCGGGCGTGGTGTCGTCGTCGATGACGATCGTGAAATCGAATCGGCCGATACCGAAGTCGTTGCCGATGAACACACCCGAGCCGTCGTTAAGGTTGCTCAGCACGGTTAGTTCGTTGAAGCCGAAGACATCGGCGCCGTTGAGTGTGCCGCCCGTCGAAGATCCCTCGATGCCGAGCGATTCCGCGGTGCCGTTGGTGCCGAACGAATCAGCCACAGTAAAGTCGGTCGAGCTGTTGCTGGTCAGCACGAGTCGACCGTCGTTAGCCGAAGCGGTGATATCGAGCCCGGCTTCGCTGTTGATCGCGTCGATGACATCGCTGAGCCGCGTGGCCCGCGTGAGATCGATGGTGGCCGTGGTCGATCCCTGCGTGATGTTGAGCTCGCCGCGCGTGATGCCGTCGCCGTTGTTGAGGCGCGCGAGTTCGGTATCGCGATCGAGACGCGCACGATCGGGCTCGAAGGTGAACGAACCCTCGCCGATGCCGGTCTGCGAGCGGGACACGAAGCCGCTGCTGAGTTGCTGTTGGCTCGACACAAGCCGATCGACAACGAAGTTGAACGTACCGGTGGTGGCATTGACGCCGGCCGAGGCTCGGATGATGTCCTCGTTGCTGCTGACCGCTTCCTTGGTGTTGAAGATGTTGTCGGTGCGGAAGGCGCGGGCCGAGGAGGCCAGGGCCGAAAGGCGGCTGTTGATATTGAGGAAACCGGCCTGTTGGAACTGGATTTGGGCGATCCGCTGCTGGGCGAGATCGCGCGGCCGGGCTTCCACAGCCAGCAGCTGCTCGATGAGACTCTGCGTATCGATGCCGCTGAAGACGCCGACGCCCGTGCTGATGCCACTCATAGCCTGACCTCCGTGGGCAGCCGCCCGCGGTCGTAAAGCAACAGTCGGGCCACACAACAAAGGCCCGCCAACGAACACGTATCGGCCGATCGCGTAGGCAGGTTTGGTTGGGCTGCGATCAAGCGCAAGAGCTGCGCCCCCAGCGGACCGATACATGCGTAGCCTTCGGTAGAATGCCCGGACGGGAGCAAGAGCCAGATGCCGCCGACCAAAGAAGCGACCGACCAGCCCAACGATCAGGCCAACAACCAGCCCAGCGACCAGCCCGGCGATCGGCCGAGCGACCGGCCAGACGCCAAAGCCGCGAAGGCCGACAAGAAGCCAGTCGCCAAGCCGGCACCCAAGCCAGCGGAGCCGGTCGCCGCGGGCACGCCCGCCCTGCCGAGGCCCCTGGCATTGGCACTGGCAGCGGTGCTCGGCATCTCCGCCCTCGCCGGGTCTGTCATCACGTTCCAAGCCGCGACCAACGAGGTCCCCGCGTGGTCAGCCGCCGCGTTCGGCGTGATCGTCGTGCTCTCGGGCGTCATCGGCGCCGTAGCTGCTGCCAGCGGGCTGCGTCAGGGGCCCGGCGTGGCGCTGCTCACGGTGGGGGGCTGCGCGCTCGTCGCCGCTGCGGTCGCCAGGTTTAGCTGGTTCGCCACCGTGCTCACCGATGTCAGCGTCCGCGGCTCGGTCCGGGCTTTGGGCACCGATCCGCTCTTCCTCATCGTCGCCGCAGCCTCGCTCGTCACGCTTGCCATGGCCGTCGGCGTAGTGCTCCGGGGCAGCGTCGCCGCGTGGCGGATGCTCGTGCTCGGCTCGATCGCTGCCGGGGCCTCGCTGGGCGTCGCAGGCTTCGCCGTGCTGCGATACGGACGCGAGCTCGTTGCACCAGTAGAAACACTTGGGGACGCGATCCGCGTGTTCCTCGTCGTCATCGGCGCCATTGTCGTCGGCGTGGTCTTTTCGGTGGGTGTCCACACGGTCATCTCAGCCTTCGAGCGGGGATCAGCAGACAGCGGCCGGGGCGAGCCGTCCGACGCGTCAAACCCGAAACAAGTGAAAACACTGGTTAAGAAGCCGAACGCCAAGCCCGCTACCAAGCCGACCTAGCCGGTCCCGCCAACCAACCGGCCCTCCACGCTGAAACGCGCAGCCTCGGGTTCCCAACCCAATCTCATGTTGCTCTCGCCGATGGATATCGTGCTGCTGTCGGCCCTGCCGATCGCAGCGATCGCCGCCTGTGCCCTGGGTTTCGTGTGGGCTGGCAAGCGTGCCGCCCGCAGATTCGAGAACCGGGCAGAGACGCATGTGGTCGCTGAGCGCGTGCGCGCCGTGGGCAAGCTCGTCGGGCTCGAGGTCGCCGCCAAAGAAATCGCTACGGCCACCAGCGGCGTGAGCTGGCTGCCGCCCATGGTGCTCTCGCAGGCTCGGCTCGCCATGATCTTCCACTTCGAGCGGCAGTACGCGGTCGACATGGGCGCGGTCCGCGAGCGAGACGTCCGCCGACTCGGGCAGGGCCGGTACGAGCTGACGCTGCCGGAGGTCGCGGGTGATGTCCGCCTGACGGACGTCACGCCGTACGATGTGCAGGACGGGCGGGTGCTCGGCCTGCTCGATGTCATCCCGATGACCGCCGATCGGCAGAAGTCGCTCATGCGGCGCGCGCAGGAGCAGGCCGCGGCCCACTACGCAGCCGGCGATGATCGCTATCGCGAGGCAGCCCGCTCCAGCATCGAGCGTCAGCTCTCCGGCTTGTTCCGGTTGCTGGGTGTGAGCGTGACGCTCCGCTGGCGCGATGGCGATGCCGGCGATGCACCGGTCGGCGTGATCGAGCACGGCGGCGAGGTGCGCACACCGGGCGCCGTCGCAGCCTCAGCCTGACGCGATCGACTCCAGCCAATCCGCGATCGCGCTCGACATCGCTCCGCGATGATCGTCATGCCACAGCGTGTTGTGGTGACCGCCATCGATCGCAACAAACCGATGCTCCGGTGTGGCTTCAGCGATGCGTCTCGCACCGGTGATCGGGCAGATTTCGTCGTCCGTTCCGTGCAGATACAGCACCGGCATGCGCAGCCCGCTCGCGATGCGCGCGCGATCGAAGCCGGCCCACACGCCGCGACGTGTTGGCATGAAGCCATGGCGCAGGCCGATGAGGACGAGGGCCGGCACGAGGTTCGGCACCGATGGCATGCCCGCGTTGCGCAGCGTCGGCACAGCCGGCGTGATCGGATCGCGATACACACCCTCAGCAATCACCGCATCGATGCGCGCAGGCCCGAGTTGCGCAGCCGTCTGCAAGGCGATGCCGGCGCCCATCGATGAGCCGTACAACACAACCGGCTCTGTCGGCGATGCGGTGTCGAGCAATGTGCGCACAACGTCGGGCTCGCGCAGGCCGAGCGATGTGCTGCCGGGTGCGTCGCCGTGGCCGGGCAGATCGATCGCCAGCAGCCGCGGCGAGACGTCGGCGAGCGCATCGATGCGGCGCAGGATGTTCACGCGGCTCGATCCCCAGCCGTGCACGATCGCGATCGTGCGGCCGCTGTGCGCGCGGCCGCGGATGTCCCACGTCGGGATCTTGTTGCCGTCGAGCGATACAGCGAGCTCTTCGAACTCCAGCGGTCGGTCGAGCTCGCTCGGATCGCCAGGCAGGTTGCGCGCAAGAGCCGACCCGTAGGTGATGCGCGGCGGGTGCGTCATGCGATAGGCCGTCACGGTGATGATGACGACGAGATAGACCGCGAGCCCGAGGCCCAGCAGCACGAGCAGGCCCGCGACCGAAACCACGCCGAGCGTCGGCATCAGCCGAGCAGCCGCGAGATGTCGTTGAACGTGACGAGCAGGAAGATGCTGACGATGCCGATGAGGCCGATCATCGTGAGCACTTCCTGCACGCGGATCGGCAGCGGCTTGCCCGCAGCCCATTCGTACAGCAGCATCAGGAACTGTCCGCCGTCGACGATCGGCAGCGGAAGGAAGTTGATGACCGCGAGGTTCACGCTGAGCATGGCCATGAAGAACACGAGCCATGCGGGGCCGCGGTCGGCAATGCTTGTGCCGATGTGCGCGATGCCGACGGGGCCCGACAAGCTCTCGACGCGGACCGAGCCCTCGATGAGCCGCCGCAGCGTCAGATACACCTGCGTCATCATCAGGTGCGTTTCTTCAACGCCGAGCACGATCGCATCGAGCGGGTTGCTCGCTTTCTCCAGCATTTGCTCGGGCGCGAACAGCGCGACGCCGCGCCAATTCCAGCCGAGCGTGTGCAGCTGTTGCACCGCGTCCGCGTCGATGTTCCACGTGCGCACCTCCGTGGCGTCATCGTCGTACGGCAACGACATCAACAACTCAACGCTCGCGCCTTCGCCGGCTGTGAAAGCATCGGCGGTCGCTGCGCGCAGCTCGCGGCGGATGTCCGCGTAGCTCGCGACCGGAGCATCGTTCACGGTCACGATGCGCGCGCCGGGGCGTTGCAGCACGTCCCGCGCGGGCGAGTCGTACGGCTCGTTCTTCATCGTGAGCAGCATCTCGGGTGGCTCGGCGAGCAGTGTCGATGTCGCTGCCGAGTCTGTCACAGCGAAGCCGATGGTGCCGTTGCTGAGCACCGAGAGCTCGAGCTCGACGTGTTCGGTACCGGCCTCAGTCGTGCGCACGACGACAGCGCTGATGTCGCTGCCTCGGTTGCGTTTTACCTCGGCGATACCCGCCTCGATCGATGGATACTCGACCGAGCCGAGCCGCTGAAAGACATCGCCAGCCCGCAGGCCGAGCGTGTAGCCGCGTGTGGGATTGGCGGGGTCGGTCGGCGGAGACACAGCCATCACCGGCACGAGCCCGAGCAGATGCTGCATCGGCACGACGACATCCGGCGCGGGGTCGGTGTCGGCGGTCTGGTAATCGGGCTCTGGCGTGATCGTGCGCACAGCGGTGCTGCCGTCGGGCTGTTCGAATTTGAGCTCGATCGGCGCACCAGCTCGGCTGTTGATGATGGCGGGGAGTTCGGTTGCGCGTGTGATGGCCTGGCCTGCCGCCTCGACGAGCACGGCTCCGGGTTGGATGCCATCGAGCCCGACGCGGGCGAGGCCGTCGGCCGTGCCAGGCGTGCGCGCAAGGCGTGGCTCTATGACATTCGAGAGCGGCGCTGCGATGCCGAGCGACGGCATGTTGGTGAAGGTGTCGTCTTCGGGCATGGCCTCGAAGGTGAGCGGCTCGTCGAAGCCATCGCGTTCGACAACGAGCGTGACGGGCTGACCTTTCTTGGCGAGCAGTGTGCCGGTGACGACATCGAGCATACGGCGCGGCGTGTCGTTGTTGAAGCCGACGATGACATCGCCCGGCAGCAGGCCGGCGTTGAGGCCCGCGGGGTTGGTGTCGTTGTCGATGGGTGTTGCTTTGGCAGCGGGACCGGTGGGATCGACGCTGCCGACGATCGCGGGCTCGACGCGCAGGCCGGCCATGAAGACGCCGATGAACAGCACGAACGCGAGGATGACGTTCATGATGACGCCGCCGGAGATGACGACGAGGCGTTTGGGCACCGGGCAGTTCTGATAGCTGTCGGCGGCGTCGCTGGTGGCGGCGGGGTTGCCGTCTTCCTGCCCGAGCATTTTGACGTAGCCGCCGAGCGGCAGCCAGTTGAGGCGATACTCGGTGGGCGACACGGGACCGGCGAGTTGTGCGCGCGCATGCTCTTGTGTTTCGCTCGCTTCGCTCTGTGCATCAGCGAGGAGTTGGCGGTATCGCTCGTCGCTGGAGCCGCGTTGCAGGCCGAAGCCCTTGCGGAAGCTGACCGCAGCCGGACCGAAGCCAACCGCGAACGCCAGCACGCGGATGCCGGCCCATCGCGCGGTGATGAAGTGTCCGAGTTCGTGCACGAAGATAATCGCGCCAAAGCCGAAGACGACGAGCAGCAGGTCGAAGAGTGTGCCGAGCAAGCCCGGGAGTGCTGTCATGCCGGATGGTATCGGCCAGGGCTGGCTCGATCGTCAGTCCCGCCGATGACTTGTGCGGCCTGTGCCGGCGCGGGCAAAAAGACAGCCCGGGCGTGAACCCGGGCCGTCGGAGGAGAGAAAGCTGATGAAACTACGTTCGTTGTGAACGCGGGTTCGTGTCAGTTGCGGCCGTACTTCACCGAGCAGCCGTAGGGCTTGACGAACGACTCGGTGATCGTCTCGCCGGCAATGAGCTGGGTGAGGGCGTTGTCGACATAGTTGACGTCGCCGGCCTTGGAGGCGCCGGTATCGCTATCGATCGCGCCGGCGTACACGAGCATGCCGTCGGCATCGATGATGTACATGTTGGGCGTGGTCTTGGCGCCGTATGCACGGCCGACGGTGCCGTCGTAATCGAGCAGCACCGGGTACTCGATGTCCCAATCCTCGATGGCTTCGCGGTTGACGCTGAGGCCGGTGGTCTTGTGGCCCTCGTGGCCGGAGTTGATCGCGAGCCACACTACGCCGTCGTCGCTGAACTTGGCGTTCAGGTCGGCCATGGTTGTGTTGCGATCGTGATGCTTCACAACGAACGGACACATAGGGTTGAACCACTCGAGCACGACGATCTTGCCGTCGGCGGTGTAGTCGCTGAGCGTGTGCTCGGTGCCGCTGGTATCGACGAGTGTGAAGTCCGGGGCGGCCTCGCCGACGAGCTCGGACTGATCGACAGCCTCGCTCGTGGTGCCGGTTGCGGAAAGCGTTGCGACCGCAGCGGCGGAAGCGAGCACGGCAACGCCGGCTGCGACTTTGGTCCAATCGTTCGAGATGAGGTTCATGTTCGATCTCCTTCGTCTCAGGTTCTGGCGTCTCAGGCTCTGGTTACGTCTTGTTACTTCGGTTCTTTGCTACCGCAACGGTAGGCGTCAATCCGCGGTTGTTTCGATGCGCACGCTGTAACGCTTGGGCTCAGCGTCTTTGCTCATGTGTATCTCTGTTACGCCGAGCACCGGTTCGTTACCCGCATCGAAGCGCATGCGGAGCGTTTCGCCGTCGGCATAGCCGTCGCGGAGGATGCGTTCGGCGGTTCGGCCGTCTGCGCTCGGAAAGAACGCGATGGATGCCGCACCGGGTGCGTTGATGGTCAGTACGTCGGCCAACAGGCGGATCGTGACGTCGCCGTCCGCGAGGACATTCGGGTCGTTTTCCTTGGGCTCGATCGGCTCGGGCACCAGCCTGCGGGCCGCAGCGAAGTGCTCAGCGTCCGAGGTTTTGCTGGGCTCGCTGGTTTCCGCGGGTTCTGCGGGTTCTGCGACGCGGATCGTTTGCTCGAGCCCGGCGAATTCCGGTATGCAGAGCTCCTCGCAGACGAGCCATTCCATATCCAACGCGAGCGTGATGGTGCTGCCCGCTGCCGACGCGGGCGGTGTGACCGGCATCATCACGGTGAGGCGGTCCTCGAAGATGTGATCGAGCAGGCCTCGGGCCGGTTGGTACCGAGTGGGGCTCGGCCACACGAAGTCGCCGACTCCGACGCCTTCGTCGGCTGTGATATCGATGATCGGCGCGAAGCCCGAGTCGTTCTGGCCGGGCCAGTACATGTGCCAGCCTTCGTCGATCTCGAAGGTGACCGCGACCCAGCCGGGCTGGCCAGCGACGAGCGTCTCGTGCTCGGTGATGATGGCGGGCGTGGCTCGGAAGTCGTCATCGTCGGCTGCGATGGCTGCTGATGCTGAGAGCGCGCACACGCACGCGAGCAATAGATTGTGCGGGCGTGATGCTGGCACCGGGGTCGAGATGTCAGATGCAAGCGCAGGCATAGCTGTGGATCCCAAGGCATAACGCCGGTCGTGGGCCGCGTATTCTGTTTCCATGCACGTTCATACACAGATTCGTCGTTCCGGGATGCTTCCGTTGTCGGGAAGCTCATTCAAGTCCGGTGCTTGTGCCGTTGCCGCCACCGTGCTTCTCGCGGGGTCGCTGGGCCTCAGCGGGTGCAACGAGGTGTCGGACCGCGACATCCGATCGATCAACGTCGGCCGGGTGCAGCAACTGCGGGCCGATCTCGCGGGCG
>JBCCQU010000027.1:0-12311 GCA_039208875.1 Planctomycetota bacterium | reverse complement strand
GGCGCGGGCCATCGATTCACTTCTCCGTTTCGGGCTCAGCAGTCTAGCGGTCAGTCCTGTTCGCCCGGATGATCCGGCATCGCGTGCCCCGCTCGCCGCAGCGTCACCTCACGCCGCGCAAGCTCGCTGTCGTGATCGACCATCATCGCCGCGAGCGCGCGCACATCGACCGTCGGCGACCAGCCGAGCTCAGCCCGCGCCTTCGAAGCATCGCCTTGCAACAGGTCGACCTCCGCCGGCCGCAGGTAGCGAGCGTCGAACTCGACGTGATCTTCAGCCTTCAGCCCGGCGTGCTCAAACGCGAGCTGTGCAAACTCGCGAACACTCGTGCGCGCGCCGGTCGCGACGACGTAGTCATCGCCGGTCGGCTGCGCGAGCATCGCGTGCATGGCACGCACGTAGTCGCCCGCAAAGCCCCAGTCGCGTTCCGCGTCGAGGTTGCCGAGATATACCTTGTGCTGCAGCCCGGCCTTGATTCGGCCCACAGCCCGTGTGATCTTCCGCGTCACAAACGTCTCGCCACGCCTCGGTGATTCGTGGTTGAACAGAATCCCGCACGACGCGTGAAGCCCGTACGCCTCGCGATAGTTGATCGTCTGGAAGTGCGCAAACACCTTCGCGCACGCATACGGCGAGCGCGGCCTGAACGGCGTGCGCTCCGTCTGTGGCGTCTCCATCACCCTGCCATACATCTCGCTCGATGACGCCTGGTAATACCGCACGTCGCTGCCCGTGCCGTCACGAAACTCACGCACGGTCTCGAGCAGCCGAACCGCGCCGAGTGCTGCTGCGTCGGCTGTGTGTACGGGCAAGTCAAAGCTCACGCGCACATGGCTCTGCGCCGCGAGGTTGTACACCTCATCGGGCCGGGCAAGCTCGACGATGCGCGCAAGGCTTGAGCTATCGGTCAGGTCGCCGTGATGCAGGAAGAGCCGAACATCGCTGCCGTGCGGATCTTGATAGAGATGCTCAAGCCGCTGCGTGTTGAAGCTCGACGCTCGGCGGATGATGCCGTGCACCTGATAGCCGAGACTCAGCAGGTACTCAGCCAGGTAGCTTCCGTCTTGCCCGGTGATACCGGTGATGAGCGCGCGCTTCCCGTTGGCCGGCGGCGGTGTCGATGTGTCGGTAGAACTGCTGGTCATGGATCGGGAGTATGACCCGAATCGCCAGCCGCTGCCTCGGCCTCCAGCAACGCCCGGCCGCGAGCGGTCAGGTCGGCCTCGGTCGGCCACCGCGCGGTCACCAATCCCGACCGCGTGCCCGGGAAGTCCTCCGGCCAATGCAATTGCCCCGGCAGCAAGCGACGCAGGTCCTTGGGCGGGCCGGCATCGAGCGACAAGGCGTTGGCCGCAGCCAGCATCCCGGCCAACGCGATCGGCCCGAGCCACCGCGACATGCGCACAGCCGCAGACTCCGTCCGCACCACGCCGGCCGACATCACCGCAGCCAGAATCAAAAGCCATGGCTCGTGGTAACGCACCCACGCATTACTGGTTGCGCTCATCGCGGCGACAAATCCAAGCACGCCGGCGATGAACACCCAGCGATCTCGCCAGGGCTGGGCGATCATCCACGCCGTGATCGCAACACTGCCCACCGGCGCAAGAGCAACAACGACCAGCGATGTGCGCCCGATCGTGGGTGCGATCTTCACGAGGTTCCAGAGCCCGCTGCTCCGGCCCTCGCTCGGGTCGTACGTTGTCTCGGGCATCAACGCTGCGAGCACACCGATCGCGATGGCGCTCATGAGCAGCGCACGATGTTGCGAGATGAGCGTGCGGATCCCCTGCAACAACCAGCCGACGAAGAACGTGCCGATGATGCCGGCCTGCGCGAGGATGATCGCCGGTGCTGCCGGGCTCACGCCGGCGTTGAAGTTCTGAAATGGCGGTGCGACCAGGCCGCCCCACCAGGCCGCGAAGAAGCCGACGATCGCGAACGCTGGCAGCGTGACCGAGAGGCCGACGAGACCGAGCCCGAAGCGTGAGCCGAAGTTGTTCAAGAGCTGCGCGCGCAGCGGCGGCTCGGTGTCGTCAGCGCTCGCCGATCGTCCGATCCATGCCGCAGCCCACAGCATCGCTGCCGCCCAGAGATGGCTCTGGCGGAACAGCACCAGCAGCGTCATCGCGAGCAGTCCAAACGCTGCCCACGCCGGGCAGATGCTCTTCCGCAGGCTCACCGCAACCACGCCGACAGCCATCAGCCACGCCGCGTTATCAGGCAGTAGCCAGGCACCGGCGCTGAACACATAGATCGACGCCGCGATCGGGAGTGTCAGGGCAAACGCTGTCAGCAGCGGACGCGGTGCATCGAGCCTGCGCGCACACAACGCAGCGACCGCTATGAGCAGGCCGGCGGTGAACACTGAGCCCACGAGCTGCAGCACGTGAGCCGAATCTCCGACGAGGCTGATCGCACCGGCCAGCATGATGTGATACAGCGGCGTTGTCGCGCTCAGCCAGATGTCCGGCTCCAGCCCGCTCGGTACGCCGCGCTGCGCGAGCAGCAATATCGCCGGCTCGTGATAGTTCAGTTGGTCGGTCGCGCCGCGCGACTTGTTCATGCCCGACAAAATCAAAGGCACGGCCGCTGCGTAGAAGAGCCCGCACAGCACAAGTCCCGGCAGCAGCGACTTCAGCAGTCCCGGCTTCGCGCGGGGCGTGCCGGTCACGGGTTGCGCTCGATGGTGTTGCAGGCATGGCCACGTACTTCGGCCAGCAGGCTTGCGCGCGCGGCCTGACGATCGGCCTCGGATGTGCTGTCCGACTCAGCAAGATCACGCCGAACGCTCTTGGCCGGAACGATGCGCACCAGCGCGAGGATCCATCGCCAGAACCAAGGCGTGTACACCACCGGCGACCGGCGATCGATTGCCTTTGCGATATCGCGTGCGACGGTGTCCGGGCTCGCGATGAGCGCACGGCCCTTGTCGATCGCGAACGTCGAACGCGTATCGATCCAGCCCGGCTTCACCAGCACAACACTGACGCCCTGCGGCCCGAGGCGGTCGCGCGCGCCCTGCGTGAGCGCAGCGAGCCCGGCCTTCGCCGAGCCGTACACGCTGTTGGCGGGCCGGCCGCGATCGCCAGCAACCGAGCCGATGACCACGATGAAGGGCCGATCGCGCGCCTCGCCGACCCGCTCGAAGTGCAGCGTGGCCGCGTTTAACAGCAGGGCCGGTGTGACCAGCGTGTGCTCGTAGACGCGGCGTGCCGAGGCCGGATCGGCGATGTCGTGTTCCTGATCGGGCGTGCCGCTGTGCGCGATGACGAGCCCCGTGATCCCGGCGCCGAGTTCGCGATGCGAGGCCTCGTCGAGTCGGGCAAAGAGCGTGTCGGCCGCGGCTTCGTCGGCAAGGTCGGCCGGCACCGCGGCGACGTTCACGCCAGTGCGCACAGCGATGTCGGTCGCCGTGGCTTCAAGCTCCGCCGGGTCGCGCGCGGTCAGCGCGAGCGCATGGCCACGCTTGGCCAGCCGCATGGCGATCGCTCGGCTCAGCGCGCTGGACGCGCCGGTGATGGCGACCGGTCGATTCGTCGGGCGGGTGCCGAGATGGCTCGTCATGCGTCCGCTCCGTTCGTGCGCACGCGCAGATCAAGCCGGCGTGCGAGCGATGAGTCGAAGCGGTTGGTCGGATCGACGCGTGCCTTTGTGCGCAGGAATTCGTCGATGCGCGGGTACATCTTTCGGGCGGTGTCGGCGTCGAGCAGGCTGTCCTTGCCGAGGTACACACGGCCGTCGTGCTCCAGCGTGATGGCATTGAGATCGGCGTACAGCGCTTCGGTCTTCGCACCCAGGTTCGGCAGGTCGAGCGCGAGCGTCGCGCCCTCGATGGGGAAGCCGAGCGGGCTGGGGTCGGCAGGTCCGAAGCGCTTGAGCACCGCGAGGAACGATGCCTGCCTGGAGGTCGTGATGCGGTTCAGGGTTTCGTGCAGGCCTTGGCGTGCGGTGGCGGTGGGGAAGGCGACCTGGAATTGGTGGAAGCCTCGCTTCCCGTACAGCTTGCTCCAATGTGTGATGCAGTCGAGCGGGTAGAAGAAGTCGGCGTACGGCTCGATGCTGATGCCGTCTTTGGCAGAGCTGTAATACGCCTTGTTGAACAGGCCGACGGTGACGGGATTGAGCGCGAAGCCCGGCGCGTTGATGGGCACGACGCGCTGCGCGCGCTTCGGCGTGACGTATCGCGACTTGCCCGGGCCTTGGATGTCGTCGGGTTGCGCGTGATCGCCGCGCATGAGGACGGCTCTGCCCATGCGGTCGCCGCGCGCGAGGCAGTCGATCCACGCGACGGAGTACGGATGCTGGTCGTCGCCGGCGTCGAAGCGGTCGAGCGCGTCTTCGAGGTTGTGCGCGCGCTCGCGGTGCACCTTGCACCAGGCTGAGGGCGCCGGCTTGAGGCGGATGGTGGCGCTGACGATGATGCCGGTAAGTCCGAGGCCGCCGAGCGTGGCCCAGAACAGTTCGGCATCGTTGTCGCGGGAGCAGGTGACGAGTTCGGGCTGGTCGGGATCGGCAGCGATGAGCAGCGTGATGTCATCGATGAAGTTGGCGATGGAGCCGTCGCGGTGATGGTTTTTGCCGTGCACGTTGTTGGCGATCATGCCGCCGAGCGTGACGCGTCGTGTGCCGGGCGTGACGGGGAGGAACCAGCCGCGCGGCAGCAGCAGATCGATGAGGTCGATGCTGGTGAGCCCGGCCTCGGCGTGCAGCACGCCGGTGTCTTCGTTGAAGCTGAGGATGCGGCTGAGGCGGGTGGTGTCGAGCACCGCGCCGTCGCGATTGAGCGCGCAGTCGCCGTAGGCCGATCCGATGCCACGGGCGACGACGGAGTGGTCGGGTGATGCGGCGATGCTTTTGGCTTCGGCCTGTCGCTCGGGTCGGTAGAGGCGGCAGGTGTGCGCCGGGGTGTTGGTGCCGCCGGAGAGCGTGGCCGATCGCGACGGCGGCAGGGTTTGCGTTGGCGTTGATTTCAGGCCGGTCGCCATGTGTAGTCTCGTGGTGTCGGCGGCTGCGATGAAAGTCGCGCGCGGCTGGGTGTTATGATCGCCGCGTTATGGCCGGTGTGCTCTCAGGGATGATGAAGGCGGTGCATGGACCGGTGTACGCAAGCCGGCAGCGGGCATTGGTTGAGCTGATCGTATCTGTGCTCAAGCCGGGCGATCGCGTGCTGGACGTTGGCTGCGGCGTGGGTTCGCTTGGTCGTGCGATCATGGACGATCCATCGTGCCCGGAGGGTGTTTCGGTCGAGGGGCTCGAGCGGTTTGCCCGGGGCGGCGAGCCGATCCCCGTGCATGCGTACGACGGCGGGGCGATGCCGTTCGAGGCCGATGCGTATGACGTGGTTATCGTCGCGGATGTGCTGCACCATGAGGCCGACGAGGGGGCTCTGCTGCGGGAGTGCGCGCGCGTTTCGGGGCGGTTGGTGGTGGTGAAGGATCACACGGTGAACGGCTGGTGGTCGAAGCTACGGGTGTCGCTGATCGATTGGGCAGCGAACGCGCCTCATGGCGTGCCCTGCCTGTTCCGATATCACAGCACGGCGGAATGGGAAGCGTTGCCGGGCGAGGTTGGTCTTGAGGCCAAGCGTGCGTTGCACGGTGTGCGGGTGTATCCGCCGTTCTGGGAGCAGTGCTTCGGGGGCAAGCTGCATTACTTTGGCGTGTGGGGGCAGCCCGGGAGTTCGGATTGAGCGGGACGATGGGCGGACTGATCCGGCTTGCTCGCCCGCAGCAGTGGGTGAAGAACGGCTTTGTCGTGCTCGGGCCTTGGTTTGGCATGGCTGAGGGCACGCTGAGCTTGACGCGCGACGACGTGATCGTGCGGACGGTGCTGGCGGTCGTTGCGTTTAGTCTTGCAGCCAGCGCGAGTTACGTTGTCAACGACATTCTCGATGCCGAGGCCGACCGGTCGCATCCGCGGAAGAGTCGGCGGCCGATCGCGTCGGGTCTGATCTCGAAGCGAACGGCGTGGGCGTATGCGGCGGTGCTGGCTGCGGGGTCGCTCGGGGCGACGCTGCTGGTGCCGCGGCCGGCGGGCGGCTGGCTGCTGGCAGCGGTGGTGTTCTATCTGGCAAACGTCGCGGCGTACTCGTCGGTGTTCAAGCATCGAGTGATCGCCGACGTCATCGCGTTGGCGTTGGGCTTTGTTGTTAGGGTCGTGGCAGGGTGCGTGGCGGTCGAAATCTGGCCGAGCACGTGGCTGATGAACGTGACGCTGTTCTTGGCGATGTTTCTTGCGTTTGGTAAAAGATTGGGTGAGCGGCGAACGCTGGCGGGGCCGGGCGAGGCGGAGGCTGCGCGATCGGTGCAGCGGCGGTATTCGGATGAGATCCTCCGGATCATGGTCGGCGTGGCGGGCGTCGCGACGCTGCTGACCTACGCGTTCTATGTGCAGAGCAAGGGATCGGCGTACGAGATCCCTGGCGGGCTGGGTGGCGGGCTGGGCTTGGAGACCGGGGTCGACGGCGAGCCCGTGGGTTTCAACCTGCTCTGGCTTTCGGTGTTGCCGGCAACCTACGCGCTGTTGAGATGTATCGTTCTGGTTGAACGGGGCGAGTACGACGATCCGACGGAGCTGTCGTACCGCGATCTGCCGTTCATGGTGGCGGCCGGCGTCTTTGCGTTGTTGGTCGGCACGGTGACGCTGATCGCGGGGAAGTCTTTGGAAGCGCCGATGGCTGCGTCGATTGGTGAAATCGTGGAGCATCGGGAGGTGGGCGAGCCGACGAATGCTTCGGTGCTAGAGAGCATCGGAGAATCTCCTTGAGCCTTCTTGGCGGTGCCGGGTAGGCTTGCATACATCGGTCGGGCGGCTTTCGGCTGCCCGCGGCGACAGGAACACGAGTCTCAGACATTTGAGCCCTGCGAGAGTGGCGATGTGCTGGGCGCTGTGAAATCGGCAGCCGACGGCTGTCAGGAGTCAGCATGCGACGGAAAGACTGGAAGAAGCCTTTGGCTTGGAGTGCGGGCGCGCTGGCGATGGCTGCGGGCTTGACCGCTGCGCAGATGAACGAGCCGGGCAGCCCCGACGCAGCACCCGCAACGGTGCCGGTGTCGGGCACGCTTGATGAGAACGGCAACGTCTCGCTGGACATCGGCGAGGGCGAAGTGTCGTTCGATCTCGGCGATATCGCGGGCGCGTTCATGCGTGGCGGCAACGCGCCGTCGTCATCGAGCCGCGGCGGACTGCCGTCGTTCAGCAAGGTGAGCGAGGGCTATCGCAAGGTTGTGTCGACGGTGGACGGCGGCTCGCTGCTCGGGCTGTGGGTGCGGGATAAGGACGGTCAGGTGCTGGCCGAGCTGCCGCGGGGCTACGAGCGCCAGCGTCACTTCATCGCGATGACCGTTGCATCGGGCGATCTGTTCGCCGGCTTGCAGCAGGGCGACGCGTACGTGCGTTGGGAGAAGTACGACGATCGCATCGCGATCATCTCGCCGCAGCTTGCGACGCGTTCGACAGGCGACCGCGCGAGCAAGGACAGCGTCGAGCGTCTGTTCACCGATCGCGTGCTGGCCGATGTGCCGATCGTCGCGACGGGGCCGAACGGTCAGCCGGTCATCGATCTCGATGCGCTGCTGGTGAATCAGGCTTCGCGCTTCTTCGGGCGTTCGGCATCGGGCGCGAACACGCGGCTGGTGAAGGTCAAGACGGCCAAGGCATTCCCGGAGAACGTGGAGATCGCGTTCGAGATGCCGGTGCAGGGCGGCCAGTTCCGCACGTTTCACTATTCGATCAGCCTGATCCCGGAGCGGACGGGTTACAAGCCGCGCGAGGCCGACCAGCGGGTGGGCTACTTCACGACGGTGTATCGCGACCTCGGCAAGTTTGACGAGGACGAGAAGTGGGTGCGGTACATCAACCGCTGGAACTTGCAGAAGGCCGATCGCAGCCTGACGCTGAGCCCGCCGAAGGAGCCGATCGTCTTTTACGTCGAGCACACGGTGCCGGTGCGGTACCGCCGCTTCGTACGTGACGGCATCTTGCAGTGGAACGAGGCGTTCCGCCGCGTAGGCATCGATAACGCGATCGAGGTGTATCAGCAGGATGCCTCGACGGGTGCGCACATGGAGAAGGATCCGGAAGATCGCCGGTACAACTTTGTGCGTTGGCTCGCCAACGACATCGGCACAGCGATCGGTCCGAGCCGCGTCGATCCGCGGACGGGTCAGATTCTCGACGCCGACGTGATTCTGACGGACGGCTGGATTCGGGCTTTCTGGTATCAGTACACCAAGACGCTGCCGGACATCGCGATGGAGGGCTTCGGCCCGGACACGCTGGCGTGGCTCAACGAGAACCCGCGTTGGGATCCGCGGATTCGCATGGCTTCGCCCAGTGAGCGGCCGGTGATGATGGCTGAGCGTGCGCGTCGCGGCGTGCAGGCGTACGGCGGTCACCCGATCGCGGCTGCGGACTCGACGATGCTCGGCGATGACGAGTACGACGGGCTGACCGGCACGCTGGTGCAGCGGAATGGTCTGTGCATGGCTGCGACAGCCAAGGGAATGGACCTGGCCGTGGCGCGCATGCTGCTGGAGATGGGTGACCTTGAGCGGCCTGCATCGCGCACGGCTGGCACGAGCGAGCCCGATCAGGAAACGATCGACAAGATCAAGAAGCTGATCGAGAGCGGCATCTTCCCGGCCGACGCGATTCCCGACGAGTTCAAGGCCATGCTCGGGTCATCGGAAGAGGCTGAGACGCCTGCCGAGCCGGCTGCTGCTGAGGAAGAGGCGGCAGAGGAAACCGAGGCGGAGCCCGAGCAGGCCGAGCCGGAGGCCGACAAGATCGACGGCGTGCCGGAGTGGTTCATCGGGCCGGCGCTCGGCGAGCTGGTGGCGCACGAGATCGGGCACACGCTCGGCCTTCGTCACAACTTCGCAGCCTCGGCGATCTACACGCTCGAGGAGATGAACAGCGAAGAGATCAAGGGCGTGAAGCCGATCTCGACGTCGGTCATGGATTACCTGCCGGCCAACATCCGTGTTGAGTCGGGCGAGGTGCAGGGCGACTACTCGGCCATTTCGATCGGCGACTACGACAAGTGGGCGATCGAGTACGGCTATGCGTTGAGCGACAAGGACGCCCGCAAGGTGTTCGAGCGGATGGACGAGCCGTACACGCGGTACGCCACCGACGAGGACACGATGGGCCCCGACCCGCTCGCGCGGCGGTACGACCTGTCGGCCGATCCGATCGACTACGCACGCGAGCAGATCAAGCTCGCTGAAATGCTGCGGTCGGACGTGCTGAATCGCTACGTCGAAGACGGCGACTCTTGGTCGAAGGCTCGCCAGGGCTATCAGATCACGCTCGGCATGCAGACGCGTGCGAGCAGCATGATGGCCAACTGGCTCGGCGGTGCATTTGTCTATCGCGACAAGAAGGGTGACGCGGGCGACCGGGCACCCATCGAGGTCGTGCAGGCTGACAAGCAGCGCGAGGCGCTGAACTTCGTCATCGAGCACACGTTCAACGACGAGGCGTACGGCCTTACGCCGGAGCTGCTGAAGTTCCTGACCGTTGACAAGTGGCTCGATGATGGCGGCTTCCGCACGGCGATGCAGGACGCGGCGTGGCCCGTGCACGATCGCATCCTCGGCGTGCAGGCGTCGGCCCTCACGATGCTGATGAACCCGACCACGCTGCAGCGCGTGTACGACAACGAGTTCCGCGTCGCATCGGACGAGGACGCGTTGACGCTGCCCGAACTGCTCGAGACCGTGACATCGTCGATCTGGACGGAGCTCGACTCGGCCACGCCGCGGAAGAGCTACACGTCTCGCGAGCCGATGATCTCGAGCCTGCGGCGCAACCTGCAGCGCGAGCATCTTGAGCGGCTGATTGACCTCGGCCTGACCGAGGACACATTCACCGCGGCCTACAAGCCGATCAGTGACCTGGCGCGTCTGCACCTGTCCGAGCTTGGCGACAAGGCCAAGGACAAGCTCAACAAGGACATGGATCCGTACACGCGGGCCCACCTCAAGCAGGTGTCGGATCGCATCGCGGCCGCTCTGAGTGCTGAGTACATCGCCAACACCGACTCGATGGGTGGCGGCGGCGTGACGCAGATCCTCATGCTCGGCAACGAGCCCGAGTAAAGCAGCGGCTGACAACTCGAACCAACGCCGGGGCCGACTCTCCAAGCGAGGGTCGGCCCTGTTTGGTTTTGGGGCAATGGGCAATGGGCAGTGCGCAGCGGGGGCACCAAGGCTGCCCGGCGCTTCTCCCGCATAACGGCGCGTCGTCGGTCAGCTGCGCGCGATGGCTTTGGCGGTGATCGCGCGGGCTGCTTCGTCCGCTGCGAAGACATCATCGAGCGATGTCAGCGTGCGCGCTGGCAACTCGTCCAACGCGTGCTCGATCAACTCAGCGATGCGGCCCATCGGTATCTGCTCGCGGAGGAACGATGCCACGGCTGTTTCGTTGGCCGCGTTGAAGACCGCGCCGGCGGTGCCGCCCAAGTCGAGCGTGCGGCGGGCGAGGCCGAGCGCCGGGAAGCGGGCGTGGTCGGGTTGCTCGAAGCGAAGCTCGGTGAGCGCATCGAGATCGAGTCGGCGCGCGGGGCCGAGCGGGCGAGCGGGATAGGTCAGCGCGTGCTGAATAGGGTTGCGCATGTCGGGGTCGCCGAGCTGCGCGATGATGCTGGCGTCGTCGAACTCGACGAACGAATGCACGATCGAGCCGGGATGGACGAGCACGCCGATGCGCTCGTGGGGCACACCGAAGAGCCAGTGCGTTTCAATGAGTTCGAGGCCTTTGTTGACGAGGCTTGCTGAGTCAATCGTGTTCTTTGCGCCCATGCTCCATACGGGGTGGCGGAGCGCATCTTTCGCGGTCGCGCTGTAGGTTTCTGCCGCTGATGCTTCGCGGAACGGGCCGCCCGAGGCGGTGAGCACGATGCGCGAGACGTCGGCGGGCGGCGATGCATACGGCGGCGCGGGCAGCGGCATTGGTGAAGCGGCGTGGCCGGCGCTGATCGATCGCAGACATTGCCAGATCGCGGCGTGTTCTGAATCGACCGGGTAGAGATGCGCACCGCTCTGTGCGCACAGCGGTAGCGCGAGCTCGCCCGCAGCGACCAGCGTCTCTTTGTTGGCGAGCGCGACATCGAGCCCGTGCGAGAGGGCTGCGAACGTCGGGCGGATGCCCGCGGCTCCGACCATGGCGGCGACGACGAGATCAGCGGCGTAGTCGGTGCTGGCTGCGCACTCGATGAGTTCGGTGGCTGCATCTTCGCCGCGGAAGGCGCGCACGCCGGGAGGTGTTTGCATCTCGCTGTCCGGATCGCGGATCGCGATGGCGCTGGCCTTGAAGCGTCGGGCCTGTTCCGCGAGGAGATCGGCATTGGAGCCGGCAGCGAGGCCGACGATCTGGAACGGCTCGGGCTTGCCGGCTTCGTGCGCACGGCGGTTGAGATCGGCGACGACATCGAGCGTCTGCGTGCCGACGGAGCCGGTCGAGCCGAGGATGCACAGACGTCTTGGCTCGTGTTCGGCGGGTTCACCAGCGGGTGTATCGTCGCGCATGACGCCAGCGTAGCTGAGTCAGTCCTTGCGCTTCGACGCTTTGCTGATCTCGCTGGCAGATAGCTTGCGGCGTGTCTTGCCGTAGAGCGAGCGGCGCTTGGGCTTGGCTTCGTCGGCTGACGGCTCTGGTGTTAGCTCGGCTGGTGTTGATGCGGCCGAGGACTCGCCGGAGCTTTCCGACGTTTCGCCGTCGGTCGACTTCCGCCTGCGGCGACGGCGACGCTTCTTCTTGGGCCGATCCTCATCGGTCGCTTCGGCATTGTTCTTGTTGTCGTCGTCGGAGTCGGCGACTGCTGTTGCCTCGCCAGTGCTGTCATCCGACGCGTCCGTCGACGATGCCTCGCCGTCGGTTGCGTCGGTTGGGCCGTCGTCGCCCGAGCCGCGTTTGCGTCGGCGTCGGCGGCGCTTGCGGCGTGCCTGTGCTTCGTCAGCCGGCGATTCATCATCGGCTGTCTCTGCCTTGGCTTCCTCTTCGTCCGACGGTTCGGGCTTGGTCTCGGAGCTCTCGTTCGTGCCGTCGGCTTCGGTTGAGCCTTCGGTTTCTGTCTCGCCGTCGTCGCTCTTGCGCCGACGCCGCCGGCGACGCTTGCGCTTTTTCTTGCCGCCGCTTTCGTCATCGTCGGCAGCCAGCTCGATCGGGTGCTTGTCGGGCTCGGGCCCGGGCTCGAGTGCTTCTTCGATGGACTTGTCGAGCGTGTCGCCCTCGTCCTCGGCCTCGGCCCAGGTCTCCTCGGTCATGCCGTCGGGGATCTGCGTCTCGTCCCACGGCACCAGCAT
>JBCCQU010000026.1:0-12660 GCA_039208875.1 Planctomycetota bacterium | reverse complement strand
TTGGCGATGCCGCCGCCCGCAACGATTGCCCATGCCCAGATCGGATCGAGCCGCGTGAGATATTGACCGGCGAAGTCCGCGAACAGGCTTATCGCGGAGATCGCGAACAGTCCGCCGACGATCGCGCGATGCGCGCGCGTCATCGCGGCCAGCAAGCCGAGCACCACGAGGATGATGCCCATGCTCGGCGCGTGCGCATGCACACTGGCCGACACAACTTTCAGGTCCTTGGGTTGAATGTCGCGGCTGACAGCCAGCGGTTCGACGTCCGACCAGTACTCGAGTGAAACATCCGGCGCGGCGTATTCGCCCTCAGCCCCGCGCACGTGGCAGTCAAGGCAATATGTCGCGATGATCTCGGCCGGGGCTTCGTCGCCGAGGTCGAGATCGTCGTAGCTCAGGCTGAGATTCTCAGCGTCGTCGAGCCAAGCAAGCAGCGCATCGCGCAGGTCTTCGGGCAGCGGCAACTCGGGATCGAGATCGTTTGGATGGCCGGCTTCAAGTGACGTGATGAGCGGCGCCGGCGAGCGCACGCCGTGGTACGCACCCACGATGTCGGTCATCGTCAGGCCCGGCCGTTGGTCGCGGTTCTCGTAGCTGTTGACCAGCACGATGCCGCTCACGAGATAGCCGCCGAGCAACGTGAGCACGCAGAACGTCAGCCCGAGCCGCCAGGACGCGGACAGATCACGAAGACGCGGCATGGCTGGCTTTGTGCTCACGATCAGACGCTCGGCATCACGATGTCGACAGCCCGGCCGGTCGTGATGGCTTCATTGGTTGCGATGCCGACCGCCGTCGCGCGCACGGCCTCGTCGATTGTTGTCACAGGCTGCGTGCCCTTGTCGATCGCATTGATCCAGTCGGACAGGCCGTAGTAGAGCGACGGGTACGGCAGGCCGATGCCGTCCTGCAGCTTGCCCTGCTCGGCGAGTTGCGTGGCGCCGGCGATCAGCGTGATGCCCTCTTCGTCGTACACCTTCTGCCGGTTGGCGTAGACCTCCCAGCCCTGCGTCGGCGCGTCGGCTTCTTTGAACATCCAGCCGTGCGACCACGCGAGTCGGATCGCGGCGTTGGAGCCGTGGAAGACTTCGTACCGGCCTTCGAACGAGTTGCCGAGCGTGCAGCCGTAGCTCGCGACGGCGCCGTTGGGCCACTCGAGTTGGGCCGAGACCGTGTCGAAGATGTCGCGGCCGTCATCCTGCACACGGAGTGAACCGAAGCCGACGACCCGCTTGGGATAATCGCCGGTGTACCAGTGGAAGACGTCGAACTGGTGCGTGCCGAGCTCGCCGGCGAGGCCGAGGCTGACCTCGGGATCGAGCTTCCAGTTGAGCGCCTTGTCGCGCGCGGGGTCGCGTGCTGCCGATCGCCACGACGTCTTGTCATGGTCTTGTGCGCGCATGGAGGCGAGCGTCTTGACCGCTGCGGAGCGGTAGAAATCTCGCGCGAGTTGATAGACGGGGTTGGAGCGCGCAAGCAGGCCGGCTGCGATGACACCGTCAGCCGCGCGCGCAGCACGCGCGATCTCCACGCTGTCCTCGTTGGTATGCGCGAGCGGGCACTCGATGTACGCGTGCTTGCCGGCGTCGATCACCTGCAACGCGATGTCTTTGTGGGTGTGCGTTGGCGTTGCGATGACGATCGCCTGCACCTCGGGCGAGCCGGTGAGGAGCTCATCGAGCGATGCGTAGCCTTTGGCGTCCTGCACCCGTCGCAGGCCCGACGCGAGACGCCGGCTATCGGTATCGCACACGGCTGCGACGCTGACGCCATCGATCTTCTGCAGCTCGCCGAGCGCAGCCCGGCCTTGGCGTCCGGCGCCGAGCACCGCGACGGAGAGCGCTGCTTTGCCGGTCCAGACATTGGCAGCACCCGCGAGCGCAGCCAGCCCGCCAAGAGCGACAACGCTGCCCGCGGATTGGCTGAGGAACATTCGGCGGTCGAGTTCGGTCACGGATGATCTCCGAGCTGGTTGCTTCTGGACGGTGTGATGAGGCGCAGGCCGAACAGGTCGCGCAAGCTGCGTGCCTCGGCGTGCGCATGCGCGTGTGATTCTTGCTCGATCGGATGCAGCACGAGCAAGCCGGTCGACCAAATGTCGACGGTGGTCGCGATCCACGGAAAGCCATCGTCATTCATGATCGCAGCGGCCCACGCCGGGGGGTTGGGCGCGGGCTTGCCGGTGCGGGGATCAATCACGTGCGGCGTTGCGTTGCGCGGCGAGGCGAGATCGGTCTCGCCGTGTGCGTTGCGGTGGTGGGGGGCGGAGACGGAGAGTGCCTGGTTCTCGAGCTGGATGGTGATGTCGTGCTCGATGTTGATCGGCCACGGCCCGCCGATGGCCCTGAACGAGCTGCGGCCGCCGTGGATGAGCGCGCGCGTGACGCCGAGCTCACGAAGCAGATCGGTCGCGGCATCGATGGCCCAACCCTTGGCGATGCCGCCGAGATCGATGGCGATGTCTGGGCGGCGGAACTCGACGCCATCGGTATCCGCCCACACCGCGTTGTGGTCGGGCTTTGGCGAGCCGGCGGTGAAATCGAACGCGCTGGCTGTGGCCTTGGAACCAAGCGAGGCCTGCGTGAGCAACTGCGCGAACTCTTTGTCGACCTTTGCGCGCGCATGCGGCGCGATGCGGTTGACGTGACTCACGATTGATGCCGGGTCGTAGCGATTACATCGCTGGTGCCAATCGCTGATGACATCCAGCGCAGCCTCGGCAGCGGCGAGCGGATCGGCCTCGGCATCGGAGCCCGGCGCGGTGCCCGCGATGAGCACCTCGAAGACCGTGCCCATAGCTGCGCGCGCGAGCGTCGTGGTGTCTTCAGTTCTCCGCTCCCTCACGGTCGCGGCTCGTTCGGAACTGAGCACGGTCGCGGCAGCGTCGGTTGCGAGCGACGCGCCGCTCACACCCGCTTGGCGATCATGGCGTCCTTGTCGAACATCCATGCGTGGCCATCCCACATCGACTTGGTGGCGAGGTCGACGATGATCATGACGCGGGTTGCCAGCTCGACGCCGCCGATCGGTTGCTCGCGGGTGCGGAGGCACTTCAGCCAGTCGCGGCGCATCGCGTGGTGATCGCTGCCGATGTCGGCGCACTCGATGATTTCCGGATCGATGTCGTCGGCGTAGATGCGCTCGGGACGAATATCGACGTTGCGGCCGTTGAGGAACATGTTGGCTTCGTGTCCGCGGATGAGCGTCTCGAGGCCGTGCGCGTTGGCGGTCGAGCCGGCGAGCACCATGTGGTGGTCGTCGTGGCCGAACTGGATGTTGATGTTGGTCTGGTCGTGGTTCTCCATGGCCTTATCGATGATGTGGCTGCCGGTACCGGTGACGCGCGTCGGAAGGTCCAGATCAAGCGCGTGGAGCATTGGCGCGAGCACGTGCACGAGCAGGTCGCCGACGATACCGGTGGAGAACTCGCGGTAGCGGCGCCAGCGAGCCATGATCATCGGGTCGAAGTCGCGGCTGGGGAGGTAGCCGAGCCACGCGTCCCAGTCGAGGTTGACGCCGGGCTTCCACTCGGGGTTGAGTTTGTAGTAGTTCCACTCGCCGTCGTAGCTGTTGCGGCAATAGCTGGTCTGGCTCCAGACGGGCTTGCCGATCTTGCCCTGCTTGATGGCCTTGCGGGCCTCGACAAACTTGGGCTGGAGGATCATCTGCGTGCCGACCTGCAGCACCCGCTCGCTGTGCTTGTCGAACGTCTTGCGGAGGTCGAGCATCTGCTCCATGGTGAGCGTGGCCGGCTTCTCGAGGTACACATCCTTGCCGGCGGTCAGTGCGTCGATGGCGTGCTGCGCGTGCCAGTGCTCGGGCGAGGCGATGATGACCGCGTGGATGTCGTCGCGTGCCAGCAGTTCGCGATAGTCGCGATAGGTCTGCGGCGCAGCGGAGCCGGAGATCGCGGCGACAGCCTCGGCGGCTTTGGTCGCGTGCAGATCGCAGGCGTCGGCGACGGCGACGATCTCGAGATCTTCGAGGCCTTCCTTCGCAAACTCGGTGAAGGCTCGGCAGTGGCCGGTGCCCATGCCCCCGGGGCCGATCACGCCGATGCCGATGGTGCCCGTGGCTCCGGGCATCTTGCCGGGCTTGGCCTTCACGGTGGGCGTCGTCGGCTTGGCAGCAGCGGCTGAGCCCGAAGCGGCGGCGAGCCCGGCCAGGCCACCCACGACCGCGGCCGACTGGGCCAGGAAGCGGCGGCGATCGGACGCGAGACGGCTTGTGAGGTCGGATGGGTTGGTCATGAGTCGGCCCCGGAAGTGGCGTTACTGGTGCGGAAATCTATCGCGAAGCGTATCGGGCGTTGCATCGATCTTGAAGTGCGATCGATCGTTTTTGGGTCGGATGTGCGCGCGCGATGCGGCTGCTCACGCTTCATCGATTTGGCTTGCGGATGCGGCGTCTTTATCGCGGAACAGCACCACGAACAGCACAAGGATGACGAGCGCGAACACGGCGGGGATGGCCCACACGGTCGTCCAGTCGGTCACGCCATCCGCGGTGGTGCGGGTGACGATCTGGCCGACAACCTGCGCGCCGATGAGCATGCCGACACCCTGCGTGACGAGGACGAGGAAGCCTTGCGCCTGACTGCGGATCTCGGGCGGTGCGGTCTGCTCGGTGTAGATCTGTCCGGTGACGAAGAAGAAGTCGTAGCAGATGCCGTGCAGGACGATGCCGCCGATGACGAGCCAGAAGGCAGCCTCGCCCGCGCCGGCCTCCCACGCGCCGGCAAACAGGCCGTAGCGCAGCACCCAGGCGAGCATGCCGATGGCCAGCGTCCACTTGATGCCGAAAGTCTTGAGCGCCAGCGGCATGGCGAGCATGAACAGGACCTCGGACATCTGGCCGTAGGTCATGCGGATGGGCACGCTGGAGACGCCGGCATCACCGGCGAAGGTCGCCGCCTGCTGGTAGTAGGCCGCGAGCGGGATGCACAGCAGCATCGAGCCTGCGATGAAGACAGCGAACGCCGGCTTGGCGAGCAGCTTGAGCGCATCGAGGCCGAGCGCTGCGCCGATGTCGAACGGTTTGCCCTTCATCGATGGCGGCGTGTTGGGCAGCGTGAAGCTGAACAGGCCGAGCGCGACGGCTGCGCCACCGGCGATGTAGAAGAATGTGGGATCGGTCTGGCGTGCGAGCGCCATGGCGTTTTCGAGGACGGTGCCCTCGTCGCTGGTGTAGCTCGATGCAGGGTGCATGAAGCCGGCTGCGTAGGTGATGGCAAAGCCCGCGACGATCCAGCCGACCGTGCCCCACACGCGGATGAGCGGGAACTGCTTGGCCGAGTCGCCGCCGGATTGGCTGATGGCGTTGAACGCGACGGCGCTGGAGAGGCCGAGCGTCGGCATGTAGCACACCATGTGCGCAAGCAACAGGCTGACGAACAGCCAGGGCTCTTCGGGGCCGGCCACGATGGGCGCGATGACGAGCAGCACGCCACCGAGGATGTGCAGCATGCCCATGACGATCTGGCCGGGGAAGAAACGGTCGGCCACGATGCCGAGCAGCAGCGGGCTGAGGATGGCCGCGATCGGCGCCGTGCTGTAGGCGTTGGCGACGTGGTTGATGTCGCTGTCTTCAACGTTGAAGACCAGTCCGGCCATGTATGGCCCGAGCGTGACGAACCACGCGCCCCACACGAAGAACTGCAGGAACATCATGATGCTGAGGCGTGCGGTGATCACGGGCGGCTCTCCGTTTCGTCGAGGCGGAGGATGCGCATATCGCGGAAGCGGATCTCGTTGCCTGGGTGATGGCCCTGCAGCGCGATGTGGCCCCGGGCGAATCGGCTATCGACTGCATCGACGACGAGCACGCCGTTGATCCACGTCTGCAGGCGTCGGCCGTCGGCCACGATGCGGTAGTCAAACCACGCGTCGTCGCGCGTGATGGGCTCGGTGATGTCCTCGGAATACGCGCAGTTGTAGAGCACGCCGGTGAAGTTCTTCGGATCGTGGTTATCGACCTGGGCTTCGTAGTGGAAGCCGACGTCGAAGGAGTTGGGGCGATCGGGGTCGTTGCCGAGCGGCCACGGGGCGCCGGGGTTGGGCTTGCATCTGAAGTAGATGCCGCTGTTGCCTCGCTCGTTGACCTTGACGAGCGTGCGGAGCTCGAAGTCGCCGAACTGTTCATCGGTGAATAAGTGTCCGGGTCCGCCGCGGCCGACGATCTCGCCATCGCTCGCGGTCCATTCGCCAGCGTTCCGCAGGAACCATCCGTCGAGATCATCGACAGCCAGCGGCGTCATGCCTGCGGGCTCGGGGTTGGGCGAGTAGTCCTTGATGCGGATGTTGCGGAAGCGGACCTGGCTGCCGTGGTCTTGCAGCGCGATGTAGCCGGTGGTTGCGCGCGCATTCAGCGGCAGCGGCTGGCTCGGGTCGCGGAAGAAGCCGCGATCGTCGAGTTTCTGATTGCGGTGGATACGTGTGCCGTTGAGCCAGACGTTGAGTGTGTCGCCGCGCACGCGGATGCGGTAGTTGTTCCATTCGCCAGCCGGGTTCACCGCCATCGTGGTCGGCTCGATGGCTTCGTAGACCGCGCCGCAGTTGCGGAGGTTTGGATCCTGGCCGTGCGTGCCGAGGATCTGCACCTCGAAGCCGCTGAACGCGGGGTCACCTGTCGCGAAGCCGCGGAGCCCGACGCCGGAGTTGGCGGGGTTGTCGGGCGTGCTGTCTTCGGGGATGTAGAAGTCGAGCTCGAGCTCGAAGTCGCGGAAGGTGCGGTCGGTGCGGAGCCATTTGCCGCCGCCGGCGTCGGTGATGCGGATCTCGCCGTCCTCGACGGTCCACGCGTCGGCGTTGCCGGTGGGTATCCAGCCGGTGAGGTCTGAGCCGTTGAAGAGGTCTTGCCAGTCGGGGTCGGCCGCGTGCGCACATGGTGGGCACGCGAGCGACATGAGCAAGGCAATGAGGAAAACGATCGTGGTTCGCATGGTCGGGCCTCCGGAGCGCCGCAGCGTATCGCGCCGGAGCCAGTCGGCCTACTACGCCTTCCGCTACTGCAGGCAGCCGGCCGGCGGCGTGAAGAACTGCGTCACGAAGCTCGAGAAATCATCGATGTCGAGCAGGCTGTCGGCGTTGACGTCGGCGAGCGGGTCGTTTGCGAAGAAGTTGGCCACGAACGACGAGAAGTCGTCGATGTCGAGCAGGCCGTCGCCGTTCTGATCGGGCGGGCAGGCCGAGACGCTGGCGAAGTCGACGGTCAGGCTGTCCACGTTCCACTCGCCGAGCGTGCCGTTGAGACGCAGGCGGATCAAGATGCCCGGCTCGATGAGCTCGACAGGGACATCGACCTCGATACCGCGTTCGACGGCGGTGGCGGTCGGCGGCACGGCCGCAACCTGGGTTGCTCGGCCGGCGTTGTCGATCACGTCGATCGCGAGCGATGTTGCGTTGGCCGAGCTGCGCGCATCGAAGCTGACAGTCAGAGGCCTTTGGTCCGGCTCGAATGCGAGCAGCGGCACGGTGACCACAGAGCGTGACGCGGTGAGCCGGAGCGATGCAGCGCCGTCGATCGGTGTCGAGCTATTGATGAATGCTCCGCCCACACGCGACCACCGCTCGAGGGCCAAAGCTCGCAGTTCGAAGTCATCGGCGAACGGCAACGGCACAGGTATGCGAGGGTCGCCGCTCGCCGCGACGATCACATCGTCGATGTCCCAGAACCTGCCAGCGGTACCAAACTCGGTGCGGAAGCGCACGGCTCGATCGATCTCTTGTGATTCGGACGAGGCCGCGGGAATCGCAAAGGTGTATCGCGTGTAGTCGCCGACCACGCTGTCGAAGGAGGTGAGCCGCGCGAGCGGCAGCCACACTCCGGTGATGCGGTGCTCGATGATGAGATCTTCGCCAACATCGATGAACTGGGGCCGCGCTGTGAAGCCGAGCGCGAGTTCTGTGCGCTCTTCATTGGCCGGTGTGAACGGCACGGTCTGCACGAGTGCGTTGGCGTTGATCGAGCCGACGAACACGGGGCTTGGTGCGTTGGGCTCGGGCCGTACGACGAGGCTGGTGTCCTCTTCCCAGACCTCGGGATTGGCCGCTCTGCTCTCGAAGTCTTCCTCCAGCGGCAGGGCGGGCGGTGCGCTGAGGCAGCCGCGGGAGTTTCGATGGTTGATGATGCTCGCGATGGATGCCGGGCCGAATCGAACGGGATTGCCGATGCCGTTGCAGCCGCCGAGGCCTGCGCACATGATGCGGCACTCGCCGTTGTTGTTGCAATGGTTGGCCGACCAGTTGTGTCCGAGTTCGTGGCTGACGAGTGCGACGCGGCTATTGAAGTTACCGATCCATTGATTGACGCCGTAGCCGAAGTCGCCGCAGACGGTGCCGACCCATGCGACGCCGATGGTGGTGCCGCTGAAGTCTCGCCCGCTGAGCAGATGGGCGACATCGCGAGGGATGCTGGTTTGGTTGGCGCGCCATTCGTTGCGGAGCTGGCCGAGCAAGCCACCATTCGCGCCGGGCACCGTCCCGGTGTACACGTCGGCCGCCGGTGTTGAACGTATCAGTATCGATGTGAGCTCGTAGGTGATGAGTGCATCACGCTCATAGATGACGGTCACCGCGGCGAGCAAGGCTTCGACAGCCGCGGTGATCTTCTGCGTCGCGACTGTTTGTGAATCGCCGGGATTGGTGAGGAGGTTGTAAAGCTGGACGTCGGTGTCGAACGCGATCTCAGCGATGCGGAGATTTGCGTTGCGGAAGAAGACGCCGGGACTGGCTCCATCGCCGACGTCACCGACGAGCTCGCCCGGCCCAACGCCGCACTCGCCAGAGAGATCGAGCGAAGTCATGTGGCGGACGTTGTGCAGGCCATCATCGCCCGGTGTCATTTCATAGAGAAGGTCGTTGTTGCCGCCGGTCGTAATCATGACCGACAGTCCGCCGTCGAGATCGAAGCCGCCCGCCACGATGCTGCCCGGCATGCCGTCGATGGTGCCGCGGACAGCACGCGTCGGGCCCGGGTCGGCCGCGCTCTCGCCGTTGTCATCGATGAATGTAATCGCGAACGAGTTGGCGCGCAGGTCGAACGTTCGGAGCTCGACGGTTCGGCGTTCGCCATCGATGGGGGCGATGAACGACCATCGGCCCGGCTCGGGCTGTTGCGCTTGCAACTCAAAGGACACGGCCGGCTCGCCTCGCACAGAGGCCGCACATACGGCGAGCGCGAACAGGAGCACAAAGAGCAACGTGCGACGTGTCATGGGTTGGTTCCGTGGGAGCGACGCGGCGTTGGCCACGCATAGCGGTTTTTCGGCACAGCGTACGCCGATCGGTATTCGTTTCTGAGACTGTTCGGACAGTTTCGATGCGACCGACCACGGTGTCGCGACTCTCGTGATTTGCTCAATTGATTTTGCCAGATGCGCTGATGACATCGTC
This sequence comes from Planctomycetota bacterium, assembly GCA_039208875.1. Classification (GTDB taxonomy): domain Bacteria; phylum Planctomycetota; class Phycisphaerae; order Phycisphaerales; family UBA1924; genus JBCCQU01. Next base: position 3,265 of record JBCCQU010000026.1, on the reverse strand, counting down.
CGAAGCGTCCCCGGCCCAACGTGCTTCGTTTGGCCCGCCCGCGCGGTTGCTCCACCCTTCGCTATCGGACGTGCGTTGTACGACTCGGACCATCGATTCGGGCTGTGCCGTCTGGCTCGGCTCGCCCGGCAGCACCGCGGCGGGTTCGGGCGCGATACGTCGGTGCGCAAGCCGAAACTCCATCGAGGCGGCTCGATCAGAGCCCAAGGAGCGCAACGTGCAGAGAGCATCCACAGCCATCGCGGCAAGGGCCTTCGGTCGTTCGATCGGCGTGGCTCTTGCCGTGTCGGTCGTCGGGGCGGTAGCTGTTGCGGTCGCTGGCGCTTGGTCGCTGTGGGCTCCGGAAGAGCTCGCACCGAAAGACGTCGTCGTTGGTGCGCTCGGCACGGTCGGCGGCGGGGCTCTCATGCTTGCAACTGTGCTCGCGAGGCGTGTCCGCAAAGGGCTCCGGCCGTTGCTCGCGATTGACTCTGCTTTGCAGGCGTATTCCAAGGGCGAGCGTCGCAGCGAAGCGCTCGGCGTAATGCCGGGCTTCGGCCCGCGGGCGCTGGCATGGAACGCAATCCTGACGGAGCGGACGGAAGCCGAGGCCGAGGCCATCGCGGCCCTTGCGCGCTCGGAGCTTGCCGATGAGCCGGTGAGCGGCTCGCCCGCGCAGAGCGCCTTTGAAGGTCTGCCGCACGGCGTGGTGGTGCTCGATAATCGGCTGATGGTGCAGCACGCCAACGGTGCTGCGGGCGTGCTGCTGCGTCGCGATCGCAGCGAGTTTGCCGGCAAGCTGCTGAGTGAGCTGTTCGAGGACGAGGCCGTGCTGGCCGGTGCCCAGCGGGTGATCGAGGGCCAGAGCCGTGCGCGCACGGTGGAGCTCGAAGACAACGAGGGCAGCGCGCGGAGTGTGCTGGCTGTGTCGGTGCGGAGCATTCGGCGCAAGGGTGAGCCGCCGATGGCGGTGGTGCTGATCGAGGACGTCACGCAGCAGCGCATCGCCGATGAAGCGCGCGGTGTGTTGCTCGCGCAGACCACGCACGAGCTGCGCACGCCGCTGACGAATATCCGCCTGTATGTAGAAGAAGCACTCGACGCGGGCGAGGAGGATCCGTTGCTGCGCGCGCGTGCGCTCGATGTGATTCAGGGCGAGGTGCGCCGGCTTGAGCGAATCGTGGGCGACATGCTGAGTGCTTCGGAGATCGAGGCGGGCGAGCTGACGCTGCGGGTCGCGGAGGTTCGGCTGGCGACCGTGTTCGACGATTTGCAGTCGGAGTATCGCCCACAGGCTGAGGAGCGGCGCATCGAGCTGAAGGTCGATCTGCCGCCGAAGTGGCCGGTGGCGTGGGCCGATCGCGAGAAGCTCGTGCTGTCGCTGCACAACCTGGTCGGCAACGCAATGAAGTACACCCCAAGCGGCGGCTCGGTGCGCGTGGATGTGGATGCCGACGAAGAAGAGCTGCGCGTGTCGGTCGCGGATACGGGCATCGGCATCGCGGCTGAGGAATGCGAGCGCGTGTTCGATCGCTTCTACCGGGCGGAGAACGGGCGGGAGTCGGGCGAAGTCGGCAGCGGGCTCGGGCTGGCGATGGCGCGGGAGGTCGCTCGCTTGCACGGCGGCGATATCACGCTTGAGAGCGAAGTCGGCGTGGGCAGCACGTTCAGCATGGTCATCCCGATCGTCCGGCGCGATCGCCGGGCGGCGGCGTGAGCGGGGAGGCGTAGCGGTTGGCGATCTCGGTCTCCAAGCACGGGGCGGTGACGGTGCTCACGCCCGATGGGCCGTTGGTCAGCGATGTGGCTGCGGACTTTGCCGCCGAGCTTCGTTCGGCCACGCGCGAGACGCTCGGTCGCGTCGCGGTGAATTGCACGAGCATGACGCACGTCGATAGCGCGGGGCTCGAATCGCTCGTGATTGCCGCGGAGAAGCTCGAGGAGTCGGGGCAAGCGCTCAAGCTTTGCAACGTCAACAGCACGGTGCGCGAGGTGATCGATCTCACGGGCACAGCCGGCTTCTTCGAGTGCTTTGCTGATATCAACTCTGCGGTCAGGAGCTTCCTGTGAGCGGGCGGCCGATCCGAATCGGCGAGGCTTTGCTGGCCACGGGTGAGGTGACCGAGGCGCAGCTGCGCGATGCGCTGGCCGAGCAGCAGCGTTCGGGAACGCGGCTTGGTCAGGTGTTGATCGACCAGGGCATCGTCACGCCGGAGTCGTTGGTGCAGGCGCTAGCGACATGTCACGGTGTGCGCGGCGTTCGGCTTCGGCACGGGCTGATCGATCCCGAGTTGCTTCCGCTGATCGGCGCCGATGAGGCCGAGCGGCTCGTTGCGATTCCGCTGTTCCGCGTGCGCGACGAACTGACGGTGGCGATGTCGGATCCGTCGAGCCTGCCGACGGTCGATCGCTTGGCGGAGCTTTCTGGCTGTGAAATCCGGCCGGTGCTGGCGCTCGAGCCGAACGTGCTCGAGTTTGTCAAGAAGTACGCATCGGGCGGCAACGAGGTCGACGAGTTTCTCACGAGCCTGACCGAGTCGGATCTGTCTGTCGTCGAAAAGGAAGCTGTGGACGAGGGTGGGCCGGCTGAGCTTGACCGGCTCGTCGATGGCTCGCCGATCGTCAACCTCGTGAACCTCGCGATCTTGACCGCGATCCGCAGCGGATCGAGCGACATCCACATCGAGCCGAGTGAGAAGGGCACTCGCATCCGATCGCGCGTTGATGGCGTGCTGCGAGACGTGATGCAGCCGCCGATGGGCATGCATGCTGCCATCGTGAGCCGCGTGAAGGTGATCGGCAAAATGGACATCGCGCAGAAGCGGCTGCCGCAGGAAGGCCGTGTGCGCATCGTCGCGGAGAGCCGCGATATCGATCTGCGCGTGAGCTCGATGCCGACGTTGCTCGGCGAGAAGATGGTGCTGCGGATCCTCGATAAATCGAGGCTTGAAGTGCGGATGGATCGCCTCGGCTTCCGCGATGAACCGCTCGAGAAGCTGAAGCGATCGCTCAAGCAGCCGCACGGGTTGGTGCTCGTCACGGGGCCGACCGGCTCTGGCAAGACGACGACGCTGTACTCGGCACTCGATCTGCTGCGTAGCCCCGAGACGAACATCGTGACGGTCGAGGATCCGGTCGAGTATCAGGTCGATCTCATCAACCAGATACAGGTGAACGAGCAGATCGGTTTTACGTTCCCACGGGCGCTGCGGTCGATCCTTCGGCAAGACCCCGATGTCATCATGATCGGCGAGATCCGCGACGAGGAGACTGCGCGCGTTGCGGT
>JBCCQU010000025.1:0-12820 GCA_039208875.1 Planctomycetota bacterium | reverse complement strand
GCTCGCCGACACCAACGTTACCGTGCTCCTGCCGGGTTTCGGTGTCACGCAGACCAGCCCGACCGGTATTTCACTCAGCGACGGCGCAACGGTCACCGGTGTGAACAACCCCACATTCGCGAGCCTGACCTTTGTCCAAGCCGACTACCGTGTTCTCAACAACGCCAACCAGGCTTCGGCCCCGTTTGCTTACTCCAGCACCACAGGCATCTTCAACTTCGGCGGTGCCATCCAGTTCTTCGCCCGCGATCTCGGCGGTGTCGGGCTCGGTGGTGGCAGCTTCGCGACCACGCCGTTCGGTAACGGCTTTGTTGCCGGCTACGACAGCCTTGCTCTGTTCACCGTTCCGACACCCGCCGCGGCAACGCTGCTCGGCCTCGGTGGCTTCGTCGCCATCCGCCGCCGCCGCTGATACGCCACGTCATATCTGATTCCCTCCGAAGGCCCACCCATTCCGGGTGGGTCTTTTTTGCTCATCGACCGCGGCTGACTTCCGCGTTGTGGAACACCAGTCGAACTAAGGTTGCATATGCGACTTATCAGCCTGCTCGCGTTGTGCGTCTCGCTCTCGGCGATCGGCCAAGTGCAAATCGATCTGCGTGAAGACGTCGCCTTCGAGATCACCCAGCAAACAACGCTCGGCCAGTCCGTCTTCCTGCTCGGTGATATCCCGGCGCTTGGCAACGGCGACATCACGCGAGCTGTGAAACTCGAGCCGAGTGGTTACCCGGTGTGGCGAGCCACGGTGAGCATCCCGGCCGGCACCGAATACACCTATCGCTACTACCTCCGCAGCGACGGCCCGGGACAGACATCGAGCCCCGCCAACGGCACGCCGATCGGCGATGAAATCACAGCCAGCACCGAGCTGTCGTCGACGGGCACCACCGGCAAGTCGCTGTTTGCCCTTCTGCCGACCACCAGCGATAACGCAACACCGCCCGAGCTGCACTGGCGACAGAGCGCTGGCGACTACGCCACCACGCCGATGCATCGCTACGGGCCGAGCGATCTCGAGGGCCTGACGCTGTGGTACGCGGTGGGCTTTGGCGAGCTTGATCGGCTCACCGATATGTTCATCACGCGCCATACCGATGACGCTGCGCAGCGCTTCCCGGCAAGCGGCACGGTCGCAACCGAAGCCGACGCTGCGGTTTATCTCGGTGGTCAGCTCTTCACATACGTCCCGGCCGCGGCCGACCTCGGCCCTGCACGCCGCGACTACAACCCGGCATCGCCCCCCACCATCGCATCGAGCATCATCGGCGAGCAGCGACGCTACCGCGTGTATCTGCCGCGCGGCTACGACGACCAGCCAACTCGCCGCTACCCCGTGGTGTATCTGCACGACGGCCAGAACATGTTCGAAAGCGGCGCGTTCGGCTCGTGGAACGCTGACGAAGCGTTTGACAGCCAGACACGCATGGCCCGCACGCGCGAGGTCATCGCGGTGGCTGTCGATCACACCGATCGCTTCCGCGACTTCATCCCCGGCCTTGGTGCAGACCACTACGCACGCTTCTTGCGTGACGAGCTGAAGCCGGTGATCGACGCGAGCTATCGCACGCTGCCCGACGCCGCCAACACCGGCACGCTGGGTTCGAGCCTCGGCGGCGTGATCAGCCTGTACCTGGGCTGGGAGTATTCGGAGACATTCACGCGCATCGGACCATTCAGCGGCGCGTGGCAGGTGGCGGGCGGCTTCATAAACACCGTCGCGACCGATCCGCGCCGCGACATCCGCATCTATCTCGACTCCGGCGATAGCGGCACCAGCAACGACAACTATTGGGGCACCTACAACGTGCGCGATCGGCTCGTCGCCGGAAGCGATCCTCGGTACGCCATCGAGGGCGATGTGCGGCATGTCGTGGGCTATGGCGACCGGCACAACGAGGCTGCGTGGGAGCGTCGCCTGCCCGGTGCGCTGCGGTTCTTGTTTCCGCCGAACGACGAAGCGCTGGAGTTGCTTGTGGATCTCATCGGGCCGCAGGACGACCGCAATAGCGACGGCGTCGTTGACATCGACGACCTGTATCTGCAAGTCGAGGATCCGATCGATCTCGATCTCGACGGCGACATCGATCAGCAAGACACCGACCGGCTCGAAGCGTTCGTGCGGCGCGACGAGCGCAGATAAGCAGGCCTTACGCCTTGAGCCCGACCTTGGCGAAGCCCTTGCGCATGGCTTCCTCAGCCACTTCGCTTTCGAGCTCGAGCTTGCTGGCAAAGTTGTTCAGCATCTCGCGTTCTTCATCGGTGATGACACCGTCTGCAGCGGCGACCGCAGCCAGGGCTGTCATGGCGCTCTCGCCGTAGTCGCGGACGTACTTGAGCTGCTGCGTGTGCCACGACTTGTCGTTGACAGCCATCTCGCACATGGCCTTGAACGACGCGGCGCCGACGCCGGCCAGCTCGGCGAGATGCTCGAGCACTTGCCGTTCGCGGCTTCCGATTCGACCGTCGGCCGCGGCCACGCAGCACGCCGCCCTGAGCACATCCACCTGCTGCATCGCCTTACCCATCTGCCGACTCCTTCGCTGCCGTGCTTGTCTGATTCTCGGACGCCGCTCGCGGGCCCGGGCCGAGGCTCGGATGCCCGAATCAGCCCCTCCACCGGCCCCGTGGATTGCCTCGGGCACGACCCCCGGTCCTTGACCCGCTCGGATTGTTGGACCCGTCGCCGTTAGACGATACTGTTGCGAGCCGGAGTTGTTGAGCTTCGGCATTCCGGGCCGGAAGCCCGGCACGCTCGGGCAGCCGCGATCGGCCAGCCGACGTGCCACGAGACGCTCCGCGAGATGTCAAGCGACAACCGATCTTCTGAAAGCCCGTCCGGTTCTATCCCCGAACCCGAGCCCGAGCCTCCCGCGGCCTCGGCCGGTGCGCTCGATACCAGCGTGACCGACCGTACAGGCCGCCTCGATGTCCAAGATCTCGCATGGCTGCGTCGCACGCTCACCGATGCTGCAGCGGCTGTCGCTCGCGAGCTCGATGTCGGCGGCGAGGTGCGGGTCGATGTCATCGACGACGAAGCCATGGCCGAAGCGCATCAGCGCTGGTCGGGTATCGCAGGCACGACCGACGTGCTGACGTTCGACCTCCGCGATGTCGATGATGGGGCCAATCAGCCGATCGACACCGACGCGATGATCTGCCTGGATGAAGCCGAGCGGCAGGCTGCGACGCACAACCACGACACGCGACGCGAACTGCTGCTGTATGCCGTGCACGCGATCTTGCACTGCGCCGGCCACGACGATCGCGATGAGGCATCGGCACAAGCCATGCACGCGCTCGAAGACAGAGTGCTGTCGGCGATCGGGGTCGGCCCCGTCTTTGCCACCCCGGCGTCGGAGGCTGTGTGATGACCATCACCTTGGCCATCGTGCTGTTGATCCTGGGGCTTGTTGCAACGCTGCTCACGAGTGCATTGCATCTGGCGTTGAAAGACCTCGCGCGGACGCGCGTCGGTGAACTCACAGCCGATGGGCCGCAGGGCCTCGCCTCGCGTATTGCACTCGTGCTTGCCGATCTCGACGGCCACGCGCTGGCCATGGCCCTGGCCCGCGTCGTCACCACGGTCCTGACGATCGCGAGCGCGGTCGCGTTTGCCAAGGCAGCCTTCGCGTTACCCGAGACCAACGCCGTGCCGATGAGCACGCTCGTCGCGACGGTGGCAGCGACCGGCTTATCGATGCTGCTGTTCGCGGTGATGATCCCGGCGAGCATGGCCGACCACGCCGGCGACTGGCTTGTCGTCAAGCTCTCGCAACTCGTGCGCGGCGTGTACATCACAGCATGGCCGCTCGTGAAGCTTTCTGCAGGCGTTGACGAGATCGTTCGCAGGCTCGCGGGCGGCAACGGCGACGATGCAGAAGCGCGCGAGGCCGAGCTGCTGAGCGTGGTCGAAGAAGGCCAGCAAGAGGGCCAGTTCGACAACAACGAGCGCCGCATGATCGAGGCTGTGGTTGACTTCAAGACCACAACGATCGAAGAGATCATGACGCCGCGCACGGATGTCGTTGCGCTGCAGAACACCGACGACCTCGACGAAGTGAAGTCGTTCGTGCGCACGGTCGGCCACAGCCGCATCCCGGTGTACGACGACAATCTCGATCACGTCGTCGGACTGCTGTACGCCAAGGACCTGCTCCGCTGGCTCGTCGAGAACGACGGCACCAAGCCGTTCGTGCTCAAGGACGTGCTGCGCGAAGCTGTGTTTGTGCCCGAGACGAAGACCGTCCGCGACCTGCTTACCGACCTCATCGAACAGCAGGTGCACATCGCCGTCGTGGCTGACGAATACGGCGGCACGTCCGGACTCGTGACCTTCGAGGATGTCGTCGAGGAGATCTTCGGCGATGTCCGCGATGAGTACGAAGAAGAAGACGAGGACGACGGCAGCATCGACATCGACCCGGCCAAGCAGACCGCCGACGTCGATGCACGCGTGCACATCGATGACCTCAACGAACGGCTCGAGCCGCTCGGCGTCACGCTGCCCGAAGGCGAGGACTACGACACCGTCGGCGGCTTCGTCGTCGTGACACTGGGGCGAATACCCGGGCCGGGCGAGGCCTTCCGACACAACGGCCTTGCGGTGACGGTCGTCGATGCCGAGCCGACACGCGTGACTCGCGTTCGGCTCGAGGTCATCTCGACAGATGAAACACGAGAAACACAGAGCGCCGGCATAACGGCGGACTAAGGGCACTCGGGCGATGACGCGAGGAACGCCTCGCTTCTTTGAACCAGTTCTGTGTTACAAGCGCAAAATAACATCAGATTCGACTCATGAGTGAGGTTTTTGCCGCAGCAGCGGTCATGGCATATTGCTATAAGACGCCCTCGTATTTGTGCCTGCTTTGTGCCGGGGGTCTGTCGTGCAACACGATCGCGCTGAATTCGACACCGTCCAGTTTGAGATCGACCGATCGGAGGATGTCGTCGCCGCGCGTCTCCTCGGGATGGCGCCGGCTGACGTCTCGACGCTGGTCAACCGCCTGACCGCCATGACGAACGAAGCCGACGCGGAGACAAGCCTGATCGGCCACGCCGCACGTGCTGCGGTGCTCCGCGCCGCCCACCAGTTGCTCGGCAACGATCTTGGCAAGTCGAGCGGATGAACACCTCGGCCGCGTCAGCCAACTACGGCTTTTTCGCTGCCTTCGCCCACGAGTCTTTCAGCGATACCGCGCGATTGAAGACCAACGCCTGGGCCGCTGATTCCTTATCAACAGCAAAGTAGCCGAGCCGCTCGAACTGCACGCGTGCGATGCCGTCCTCGAACAGCGCCGCCGGCTTGGCGTCGTCCCAATTCGGCTCGAGCCACGCCTGCTCGATCACGGTGAGCGAGTCGGGGTTGAGGTCATCGGTCGGCTCGCCGCTGGCCTTACCGGGTGATTCGCTGTTGAACAGCCGATCAAACAAACGCACCTCGGCCGACAACGCTTCTTGCGCGCTCGCCCAGTGCAGCGTGCCCTTGATCTTCCGCACCTTGCCGTCCTCGTCCGGTGGCGGTGCGTCGCCGCCACGCGTCTGCGGGTCGTAGGTGCAACGCAGCTCGACGACATCGCCCGCGTCGTTCTTGATGACTTCCTGGCAGGTGATCCAGTAGCCGTAGCGCAGCCGAACCTCGCCGCCGGGCTTGAGCCGGAAGAACTTCTTCGGCGCATCTTCCATAAAGTCGTCGCGCTCGATCCAAAGCTCGCGACTGAACGGCACCTTGCGCATGCCCACTGATTCATCCTCTGGATTGTTCACGGCTTCGAGCCATTCGATGCGGTCCGCGTCGCCGTGCTCACTCCAGTTGGTAATGGTCACCTTCAGCGGGTTCAGCACAGCCATGCACCGCGGCGCGCGCTTGTTCAGATCGTCGCGCAGCGCGTTCTCCAGCCGACCGACATCGACCATGGCGTTGAACTTGGTCGCGCCGGTATCCGCACAGAACGCGCGCACCGCTCGGCTCGTATACCCGCGGCGTCGCATGCCAGAGATCGTTGGCATGCGTGGATCGTCCCAGCCGCTGACGTGCCCGCCCTCGACAAGCGCCAACAACTTGCGCTTGGAGGTGATGGTGTAGGTGGTGTTGAGCCGTGCAAATTCGATCTGTTGCGGATGGTGAATCGGCTCAGGATTGTCCTTGTTGATCGCGTCGATGAACCAGTTGTACAGCGGCCGATGCGCTTCGAACTCCAGCGTGCAAATCGAGTGCGTGATGCCCTCGATGGAATCCTCGAGCCCGTGCGCCCAGTCGTACATCGGATAGATGTGCCAACGCGTGCCGGTGCGATGGTGCGGCGCATTGACGACGCGGTACATCACCGGGTCGCGCAGGTTCATGTTGGGGCTCGCCATGTCGATTTTGGCGCGCAGCACCATGCCGCCGTCCGCGACTTCGCCGCGGGCCATGCGCTCAAACTGCGCCAGGCTTTCCTCTGTTGGGCGATCACGGAACGGGCTGTTGCTGCCCGGCGTGTTGACATCGCCCCGCTGCTGTTTGACAAGCTCCGATGGCTGCTCATCGACATACGCCAGCCCCTTGCCGATGAGCTGCTTGGCCCACTCATACATCCGCTCGAAGTAATCGCTCGCGAACAGCACGCCGGCGCGATCGTCGGCGTCGTCGATGCCGGGCCATCGCAGACCGAGCCAGCGCGCATCACGCACGATCGACTCGACATATTCCTCGTCTTCCTTGGCCGGGTTGGTGTCGTCGAACCGCAGGTTGCACGTGCCGCCGAATTCCTCAGCCAGCGACGAGTTCAGCCAGATGCTCTTGGCGTGCCCGATGTGCAGGTAGCCGTTGGGCTCCGGCGGGAAGCGTGTGCGGACGACGGTGCGGTCGCCGGGCTCGCCCCACTTCCCTTGGGCGATGTGCTCGTCGATGATCTGCTGAATGAAGTGACGCGACGCGGGCTCGGTGCTCATGGTGCGTCGAGCATAGACGCTGCCCCCGATCGTACGCTGGAGCAATGGCCGCCTCGCGCGACATTCCGACGCCGCTCGGCCCCATGTCAGCGGTCGCGACCGACGCCGGCTTGGCAGCCCTCGAGTTCCCCGGCGTGCGCACCGACCGCGCCTTTGCCGACCTCGGCATCGACCGCGACAACTGTGCGCGTTCGCACCCGATTCTCGATGCTGCGGAGGCGTGGCTCGCGGCATACTTCGCCGATGCGCACCAATCCGAAGACCGGCACCGCCAAACGGCACCGACCCTCTCGCTCCCACCGCTCGATCTCCGCGGCTCGGTATTCGAACTCGCTGTGTGGCGAGCGCTGCTCGACATCCCACGCAGCCAGACACGCACGTATGCCGACATCGCCTGCGCGCTCGGCAAACCCGGCGCTGCCCGCGCGGTCGGCCTCGCCAACGGCCGAAACCGCATGGCGATCATCGTGCCGTGCCATCGCGTCATCGGGGCCGACGGCTCGCTCACCGGCTACGGCGGCGGACTCGACCGCAAACGCAAACTGTTGCACCACGAGGGCGCGCTCGACACGGTCGATCACCTGCCGCTGTTCACCATCTAACTCTCAAGCGTTGCCGAGCCCGGCGTCCTCGACGGGGAAGGCTGTCTCGGCGACATCGATCGCGCGCGCAAGAGCGGCCGCTTTATCGACCGTCTCGCGCCGTTCGCGCTCGGGATCGGAATCAGCAACGATGCCCGCTGCGGCCTGGACGTGATACGTCCACACACGCCGACCAAGCGCATCGGTCGGGAACTCCGTCAGCATCTCGTGGAGCGGCTTGTTCGCAGCCAACGCACTCTCCACATCTGCATCACTCATCGGCTCGGCTGTGTCCGTCGGCACCACAATCGTGCGCAGCGCCAGCGCGATATCCATCTCGCCGTTGAGATCGACGTAGCCAAGCCCGCCGCCGTATGGCCCGCGACGCACCGGCTCCAGCTCATCGATGATCTGCATCGCGCGGATCTTCGGCGCACCCGAGATCGTGCCGACCGGCAACGCTGCACGCAACGCATCCCACGCGTCATAGCCTTCGCGCAACTCGCCGGTCACCGTAGAGCTGATGTGCATGACGTGGCTGTACCGCTCGATTGTCATCACCGCATCGAGCTCGACCGAGCCGGGCTTGGCTACGCGGCCGACATCGTTGCGGCCGAGGTCAACGAGCATCACGTGCTCGGCTCGTTCCTTTTCATCGGCCAGCAAATCTGCTTCGAGGGCTGCGTCGTCTTCGGGTGTTGCGCCGCGCGGGCGTGTGCCAGCCAAGGGCCGATTCGTCACGACGCGCTTCGACTCGCCACCGACCTTCTCCGTGCGCACGCGGCAGAGAATCTCCGGGCTCGACGACACGATGATCGACCGGTGCGCCTGCAGGTACACCATGTATGGGCTTGGATTGACGCTCCGCAACGCGCGATAGACATCGAACGGATCGGCGTGGCTGTCTCGCTCGAAGCGCTGCCCGAGCACAACCTGAAAGATGTCGCCAGCGCGAATGTATTCGATCGCACGATCGACCATCTTGCGGTAGCTATCCGGCGAAGTGTTGCTTGCCATCGGCGCGGCCGGGTTGTTGGCGGGCAGCACACCGAGCACAGTCGAGTCGCTCGGCTCGCGCAGCAGCCGCATGGTTTCGGTCAGCTTGCTGTGCGCACGATCCCATGCTTCGCCGATGTCATCATTCGGTCCGACCATCGCGAGCTGCACCGCGTGCGCCACCTGCGCGACGTGATCGAACGCGATTACGCCGTCGTAGAGCCCAAAGTGCATGTCGGGCAATGCGCGATCGTCGTGCGGCGCCCGACGCCGATCGAGCTTCTCGGGCTCGGCGTAGCGCACGGTGTCGTACGCGGCGTAACCAAACCAACCGCCGAGCGGGCAGGCAGGCAGCGGATGCTCGGGCCGATCGGAGATGTGCGCGCAGAGCTTGATCGGCGACGCGAGCGAGCGCAGCACCAACAGCGGATCGGTATCGCGTCGCGTCTGCGGCCGGGCGTGTTGTTGCTCGCGGCGGTCTTCGATCGCGACGACCTGGCCGTGCGCTGTAACCTCGACGACGGGCCGCGCACCGAGCAGCGAGTAGCGCCCCTGCCGCTCGCCGCCTTCGACAGACTCGAGCAGGAACGACGGCGCCGATCGCGGATCGGGCGCGACGAGCCTGCGGTACGCGAGCACCGGCCCGATCTGATCGGCGATGATTCGCTCGGCGAGCGGCACCGCGAGCACAGCCTCGGTATCGCGCCGGGCACGCTCGGCTGACACAAGTTTAATAAATCGATCTCGCTCGAGCGGCGGCATGGCGCGAGTGTAGGCCGATCACGCCCTGCCTCCCGCAGCCGCGGCCGCTATCGACCACTACCGTTGGCCATGACCCATGGGCAAATTGTCGCGAGTGCTTTCGCATTACTTTGCATCGCTTCGGCCTGCCTCGGCCAGAGCGATTTCGGACAGGACGGCGAAGCTCCAACAACCGAACAGGCAACCGAACAGCTCGCCGAACAGGCCGAGCCGGCCGTCGCCGATCAGATCGCGGCCCTACCCACGGAGGTACGGCCCGGCGCCTGGTCGCAGGCCGTGGCCGGCGCGTCGCCGATCGCATCGGTCGTCGTGATCGTGCCCGACGAACACCACTACTACGAAGCCATCCGGGCATGGCAGCCCAAGCTCCGCTTCCCGGTGCTGATCGACGACGGCTCGCCGCGCGCGCACGAGGACATCGCGCGCTTCGTCCGAGGATTCCAGCCCGAACAGATCCTCGTGTGGCCCGATCCGCGGCAACCCCAGCCCGAGCACGAAGCAATCGCGGTGGTCGAGCACGCCGAGCTGGCCATGACCGAAGCGTGGGACATGAACGCGGAGGTGGTGAAGGGCTCCGAAGAGCGGCTGCAGGCGTGGGAACTGCTCGGCGTCCGGGTGCCGGGCGTAGTGGTGACCAGCGAGCGTGACCCGGCCCGGATCGCTGCGGTGGCCCTGGCAGCCGGACGCGGACAGCCGCTGGTGTGGGTCGATCGCATCGGCGGCTCGGTCAACGGCAAGCACACCGAGGACAAATGGACGGAGCGCAAACAGCACATCATGGCTGAGATCGCGGCACTCGGTCTGCCGTGGCGTGCCCTCGGCGACCGTATCGACGCCGTGACACTGTGCCTGAACGAGCCGACGCAGCACGCTGCGGGCGTCGGGAGCGATGGCAAGCCCAGCTTCCTCGCAGTGACCGACAGCCTGCCGCGGCTCGGCAACAACGTCCGCTGGGGCTATGCGTCGATGATCTTCGGCGACGAGGCCCGGGCTGCCTACGTCGCGATGTCCAGCCTCTATCTCAGCCCCACCAGCGCCGTCGTCGTCGATCCCTACCCTGACGAGGGCGCGTGGCAGGCGTACAACGGAGCCGCTACGGCGGAGATCTTGCAACGGCCGCTGCCGGGCAATCCGGGCATCGATACGGAATTGCTCGACGACAACGCCGCGTCACTCCCGATCTGGCGGCGGCGGGTCGCGTCGCCGGTCGACGCCGGGCTCGTTTTCGTGAACACAATGGGCAACGCCGATCGCTTTCGTTTGCGGTCGCCCGGCTCGGACGCCCCCACTCGCGAAGGCACAGCCTGGGCGAGCGACGTGCCGATGCTGAGCGTGCCGGCGGTCGTGCACTTCACGCACTCGTGGTCGGCCCAGCGGCCCGGCCAGAGGGGCACGCTCGCGGGGCGATGGATGGAACGCGGCGCATATGCCTACGCCGGCTCGATCCAAGAGCCGCTGCTGACAGCGTTTGTGCCAACGCCCGAGCTCGCGCAGCGTTGGCGGGCCGGCATCGCTTGGGCGATCCTGCCGAGGCACGTGCAGGGCCCGGCGTGGAAGATCAATGTCTTCGGCGACGCGCTCATGACCGGTATCACCGGCCCTCAACTAGACATCGATGACCTGGGATTCGCCGTCGGCGCGGACATCGACGATCTGATCGCCGTCGCTGCGGGCGATCGCGACCTCGCGGAAACGCTGCGATTGCTGGTGCTAAGCGGCCAAGATGAGAAGGCGGCTCGACTGCTGGCCGCAGCTTTCCGCGATCGTCCCGAGTCTGTGACGCCGAGTGTCGCGCGGGCGGCATTGATGGCAGCCTTTCGCATGGGCGATCGGCCGTTGCTGCTCGATGCCTTCGAGCGGCTCGACGAAGCATCGAAGGACGCGATGGTGACGGATGCGCTGTGGCTGGCAGCCGCGGCGATGCCCGCGGAACGGCGATCGCAACTGGCCAAATTGCTCGACGCCAACATTCGCCCGAACGAACAGGCCCAAGACCGCCAGCGACGCGCGGAGGCACTGGCGAACTAATCGTTCGTCGCAAGCCCTGCGAGCGGCTCGCGGACGACCGGGCGGAGCGGGAAGGCACCGCGACACGAATAAGAGAGGCTGTAAAAAGCAGCACGCCGCTCGCAGAACGAGCGGCGACTGCCATAGGGGGGCAAGACTGTTCACAGGCAGATTGCCTGATAGTTCTGCAGTTGTGTAACGATAACAAACCTTGTGCCAAAGTCAACTGTTCATTGATGCCATAAATCTGGGGTACTGGGTGATTGACGCACTAAATATGTGACAACACGTTGCACATTTATTGTGCAATGCCTATATTTTTAGCGTCGGACGACTTTGAAGGTGGAAAAGCCCCCCGCTGCTTTGAGGCTGGCGACCGCAGCGTCTCGAGCGTTGCTGTCCGCCCACCGCTGCACGCGTTGCCGCATTGCGGGGTGGCGGACGACGAGAATCAGCTGCCGGCGTTCGAGGCGGACGCTCTCGACGAGTGCGCGGATGTCGGGTGGGGCATGCGTTTCCCACGCGTTGCTGACTGCATCGCCTGATGCTGCAGCGGCAGCGTAGCGATCGGCACTGCTCTGAAAGAGCGACTCAACACCGACGCGTGGTTCGCGGGTGCGTGTTTCGCGCAGGGCGCGGAGTCGCTCAGCTAGATTCCAGATCGCCATACCGGAGTTTAGTCGATCAGGCTGCGTGCTGAGCCTCGGCGTCGGCATCCGCGAATGGCAAAACCACAGCCAACCGGACGGGGTCGTTGCCGATCCATCGCAATTCGCCGCCCACAGCCCGGAGCATGGCCCGCGTCATGCTGAGCCCGACGCGTGACGCGGTGGTGGGGTCGGTGGCCTCGTCAAAGCGTGACTCGGAGAAGCCGGAGCCGCCGGTGACAGCGATCGTCGCTGCCGATCGCCCGTTCCACGTGGAACGCTCGACCGTGACGCTGGGCGTCGGCTCCCCCGCTGCTTTGGCATTGTCGAGCAGATTGCGCACGGCGTGTCGCACCAGGCCGACCGGAGCGGCCATCGCCGGCAACGTGATCGCCTGCTGGATGTCGAACTCGCCGCACCCCGCCAATTCGACCGCGGATTGAATCTCTGCGACGCCGTCTGCGGCCGGCTCATCGCTGCCAAGGTACAACTGGACGATCATCTCGCTGAACTCGGCTGCAGCAGCCATCGCTCGTCGTGCAGCCAGCAGATCGCGGTCTGTCCCGTCGGCCTCAGCAATCCCGGTCGAGACTCGTCGCTCAGCAAGCTGGACCCGAGCACTGGCGACAGCGGCGAGAGCTCGGCACTCGTGCGCGATCCCCGCAGCCAGCACAGCGAGATCGCTCCGCGGCTGGTCGGTGGGGGGCTGAGAGTCTTTGGATCGCTCCTCGCGCACACCGGCGTATCGGCGCAATGGCAGCTGTTCTGAGGCCGAATACATCGATCGCACGGATTATCCGGCTTGCCGAGCGCGGCTTCGACGCGATTTGCGATCCGGTCAGCCGTCCCAGCCGGTCGAGAGCCAGATGCCCCGCCGGTCGAGCAGCCATGCCT
>JBCCQU010000024.1:0-12922 GCA_039208875.1 Planctomycetota bacterium | reverse complement strand
CGCGAAGATCAGCACGCAGTACTGCGCAACCTGCGTGTACGTGATGCCCTTCATGCCGCCGAGCACCGCGTAGAAGAAAACGATGCCGGTGCCGATGATGACACCGAGCGTGATGTCGACTTCCAGGAATCGGCTGAACACGACGCCGACGCCGCGCATCTGCCCCGCCACGTATGTGAAGCTCACGAAAATCGCGCACAATACCGCGACGATGCGCGCGGTTCGGCTGTCGTACCGATCGCCCACGAAGTCGGGCACGGTGAACTTGCCGAACTTGCGGAGATACGGCGCAAGCAGCAACGCGAGCAACACATAGCCGCCCGTCCAGCCCATGAGATACACCGAGCCGAAGTAACCCGCGAACGAGATGATGCCGGCCATGCCGATGAAGCTGGCCGCGGACATCCAGTCGGCACCCGTCGCCATGCCGTTGGCCAGCGGCGGCACGCCCTTGCCCGCGACATAGAACTCACCGGTTGTCCCGGCCCGGCTCCAGATCGCGATGCCGATGTAGAGCGCGAAGCTCAGACCAACCAATAAAAACGTCCAACCCTGCACGTCGAGCACGCGAGGCCTCCTCCCAGAATTCGATCAGTCCTCGCGCAGCCCGTACCGCCGATCAAGGCGATTCATGAGCACCACGTACGCCGCGATCAGAAGCACAAACGTGTAGATCGAGCCCTGCTGAGCAAACCAGAACCCGAGCTTGACCTCGCCGAGCCGAATCGTGTTCAACGGCTCAACAAAGACAATCCCGCAGCCATAGCTCACGAGTGCCCAGATGCTCAGCAGCACCGCGAGCAGCTTGACGTTGCTCCGCCAGTAGCGTTTCAAATCCGGAGCGGATGACGAATCGGAACCTGCTGCCTGGCCTTGGTGGTTCGCGTCCATAAAGAACTCCTGAACACCGCCGTCACGCCGCGGTCGGCGGAACGGCAGGATTCAGGATAACCAAATCGTGTATCACTCGCCTCGGCAAGCGGCCAGCCGATCAGCAAATGCCAGCACATCGCCTGAATCGACCCCAGCCTGATCGTCAAAATCGGCTTCGGCGAGCCCCGAGACGACTGCATCCAGATACGAGACGGCGTCGTAGTAGTCGGCCCGGCCGCCATTGCCCGTGAAGTCCGCCGGGCACTCCGCCGCGATGGTCAGCGACTGTGAGGCCGCGATACCCGCTAGCACCGTCACGCGCCCGTCCGGCCAGATCACTTCGAGACTGTCAACGCTCGTGGCATCGCCAAAGCCAAAGTGAGCAGCCATTTCGCTCTGCGCGAGGTACTGGCTCGAAGCCGAGATCCAGCGGTGCTGGGTCATGCCAGCGGTCGTCGCGCGTATCTGGGCGCCGATGCCATCGGGCGCGAGCGTGCGATCGGCCGAAGTATCGAGCGCGACTCGAAGCCAACCGCTGTTGCCGCCGTCAGCAGCGAGACCTTCGTACAACACGACGGGCACATTCACCGAGAAGATCACGATCTCTCGATCACCGTCGCCATCGGCATCAAACGTCGCCACGCCGCGGCCCTGCTGGTCATGCGTGATGCCGCTCGCGGTTGTTACGGCGAATGTGCCGTCACCGTTACCGGTGCAGAGAAATGTCGGGTCGGTGAGCCAGGTCGGAAACTCGAGCCAGCCGTTCGTCCACAGGATGTCGACGACGCCATCGAGATCGAAGTCCTGACTATCTGCGCCCCATCCCCAGCCGCCCGCGTTCACTCCGTTGGCAACGCTCGACTCCGCGTACCGGTGTTGCCCAAGGCTCATGTACAGCATGTTGCCCGACATATCGGGGCGCTGCCCCGGTCCCGTGCCGCCTTCAATCGACGTGACGTACCAGTCGGGCCTGCCGTCGCCGTTGAAGTCCGCGATCGTCGCACCCATGCCGTTTGAGTCGAGCGCAGTGCCCGAGGCAGCCGTGACGTCGCTGAACGTCCCGTCACCGTTGTTCGCGAAGTAGCGGCTCGTGTCGAAGTCGGCAGCGACCAACAAGTCTGGATACCGGTCACCGTCCATATCATGGAACCACGGGCTGAAGCCGTGCATCGGCAGCAGGTCGAACGGAATCGCAACAGCCGTGACATCCTCGAAGAAGCCGTCACCGTCGTTGCGGAAGAGCTTGTTGCCGCCGGCTTCGAATTTCCACCCCGTGACAAACAGATCGAGATCGCCGTCGAGGTCGTAGTCGCCGAATGCAGCACCGAATCCGTCAGCCGCTGACGGCGCCGTGCGAGCAACGCCGCGCGCGATGGCTTGCTCCGTGAAGCCTCCGTTGCCGTTGTTGATGTAGAGCAGATTGGCTCCGGGTGTCAGCCTTTCGCCGGCCGGACCGTGGCTTGTCACGTAGATGTCGAGCCAGCCGTCGCCGTTGACGTCGGCGACCGCCGCCCCTGATCCGCGGTGCTGTCTCGCGATACCCCACGCTGCAGCCTGATCGGTGAACTGCCCGGAGCCGTCGTTGATGTACAACTTGTCAACGCCCATGTCGCCAGCCAGCACGAAAAGGTCTTGATCGCCGTCGCGGTCAAAGTCGCCGACCGCCCCGCCCGCCGTCATCTGATCGGCCGAAGTCAGGCCGAGTGACGAACCAAACGCGGCATAGATTCCCGCCGCTTCGGTGCCGTCCGCAAACAACGGCTGCTGCGCAGAAGCCGCACAAGCGCAAGTGCCCGCGATAGCGATGAATGCGCGCGTAACAACAGACGAGACTCCCCGGCTCGGCATAGCTAAATCCCCTGCAAAAATGAATTGGTATGCAGACCCGAATGTAACGAAATTTCCGGACCGAGCAAGAGCAAATTGCAAAATCGTTGCGGTAGCGCCGACACGTCGGCGACGACTTGAGCTTCGGGGCGCGACTCGTCAAGCTCTCGCGACTGTGTCGCTTGTTTACGTAGGCATCGACGAAGCCGGCTACGGCCCCATGCTCGGGCCGCTCTGCGTCGGTCTCGTCGCGCTCCGTCTCGGCTGCTGGACGCCCGACGATGGCCAACCCGACCTCTGGCAATCGCTCGATGCTGCGGTTTGCAGATCAGCCGGCCGGACCGAGCGACGCATCGCCGTCGCCGATTCCAAGAAGCTCAAGCTGTCGAATCAGCTCAAGACCAAGCACCCGCTCACACATCTCGAGCGAGGCGTGCTGACGTTCGACGCCGCGTCGCGCGAAGATCACGCCATCGCCGCGACCGATGCCGAGCTGTTCGACCGTCTCGGCGCGCGCCTGCCAAGCGACATCTACGCGGGCGAGGCCGTGCCACTGCCGCTGGCCACCACGCACGATGCGCTCGCGCTCGACCGCAACGACCTGCTGCGCGCGCTGCACACCGCCGATGTCGAGGTGCTCACGATCAGCGTGCTCACGGTGAGCGAGCAAGATTTCAACGCGGGCCTGTCGCACTTCGGCAGCAAGGCCGGCGTGTGCGGCTCGGTCGTCGGGCGCCTGCTCGCGCGCGCGGTGCAACGCTGGGGCGACAGCCCGATGCGGATCATCACCGATCGCCAGAGCGGCCGAACGCGATACGCCGAACTGCTCCAGCCCGCGGGCGAAGTCGAGATCACCGAAGAGTCGCCGCGCTGCAGCCGATATCGCCTGACCGATGCGCACGACGCGACCGTGACGTTCCAGCCCGAAGCTGAGGATGCGCATTTGCCCGTGGCGCTCGCGTCGATGGCCGCCAAGCTCACGCGCGAGCTGGCCATGGCTCGGTTCAATCGCCACTGGTGCGCGCGCATGCCCGATCTCAAGCCCACCGCCGGCTACGTGCAAGACGCCCGCCGATGGCTCGCCGATCTCGGCGACGCCGCGACCGACGACGAGCGGGCGGCAATGATCCGCCTCGCATGACCGACGCCCGAGCCGACCGCCGATACCTCGATCTCGCAGCCCGGCTTGCCATGCGCGCAGCCGGCGACGTCGAACCCAACCCGATGGTCGGGTGCGTGCTCGTGCGCAACAGCGAGGTCGTCGGCTACGGACATCACCGCAAGTTTGGCGAATTGCACGCCGAGCGAGAAGCCATCGCCGATGCGCGCACACGCGGCAACGATGTCCGCGGCTGCACGGCGTATGTCACGCTTGAGCCATGCA
The DNA here is from genome assembly GCA_039208875.1 of Planctomycetota bacterium. Taxonomy (GTDB): domain Bacteria; phylum Planctomycetota; class Phycisphaerae; order Phycisphaerales; family UBA1924; genus JBCCQU01. Next base: position 8,838 of record JBCCQU010000024.1, on the reverse strand, counting down.
ACCATCACGGCAAGCAGCCGCCTTGCGTCGATGCGCTGCTCGAAGAAGGTGTCGCCGAGATTGTGTTTGCTCGGCGCGATGCCAATCCCGAGGCCAGCGGCGGGGCCGAGCGATTGCGAGACTCAGGCGCAACCGTGCGCAGCTCTGATGCGAGCCGGATGGCACTGGCTGTCGGTGATGCGTGGGCCAAGCGCGTGCGCACGCGGCATGAAGGCCTCGAACTGCCGTGGGTCATCGCCAAGTGGGCGCAGACGATCGATGGCCGAATCGCCACGCGCACCGGGCAGAGCCAATGGATCTCGAACGAAGCGAGTCGAGGGCGTGTGCATCGGCTGCGCGCGCGGGTCGATGTCATCCTCACCGCTCTGGGAACTGTGCACGCGGACGATCCGATGCTGACCGCCCGCGGCATGCGGCGCGTTCGGCGCGTCGCGCGGCGGGTCATCATCGATCCATCGCTCGACATACCGATGGAGTCCCAGCTGGTGCGCACAGCCGGCGAGGTGCCGACGACTGTGGCGTGCGCACGGTCTGTCGCGGAAGCGTCGGCCTTTGCCGACAGGCGGGCGGACCTGAAAGCAGCGGGCGTCGAGCTGATGGCGGTCGCGAGTAATGGCAACGGCGGGGAGCTTGCCGGCCGACTCGACCTGCGGGACGTGCTGCATCGGCTCGCAGTGCAGCACGACGCGACGAACGTGATGATCGAAGCCGGGCCGGGCCTGCTCGGCTCGTTGTTCGAGGCCGATGTCGTCGACGAGGCGGTCGTGTATGTCGCGCCGCTTCTGCTCGGCGATGACGAGGCGCTGGCAGCGGCTCGCGGCCGGGCGGTGCCGTCGCTTTCGCAGGGCAGGCCCTTCCGGCTTGCGCGCACCAAGCGCGTCGGTGACGACGTCGAGCTCACGTATCGCAGGGCGGAGTGATGACCAAGCTTTTTCGGTTGTCGTCGCGTACGAGTGCGAGCGGGCATTGAAACGGTGTGCGCACTGGTGTTGCATCGACGAGCCGGGAGCGCGAGCGACCGGTCATGATGTGGCAAAGTCACCGGTCGCTTGCGCTCCCGACTCGTAAAGACAGTCGGCTCATCAAGACGCTCGGACTATCAAGCAAAGAGCGTCAGTCGATGAACTTCAGTGATTCGCGCACGGTGGCTGTGAGCACAGCTCCCTCCGCGGGCACAGCAAGCTTTGTGCCGGGCTCGGTCAGGCTCCATCGCAACATCGCGAAGCAGATGGGCGTGGCTCCGAGGATCGGCGAGATGACCGAGCTGGTCACGCCGCCCATCGGCGTGCTGCCGACCTTGTCGGGCGTGTAGATGGGCGAGCCGGTCACGGGTTGCCGCGGCAGACCGTCGGGCAGGCGGAGGTCGTCGCCGCCGAGATCGAGCGCGACGAGCCGTTGCTTGGGGTGGCCGACCGATTCCATGCGGGCGACGACTTCCTGCCCGAGATAGCAGCCCTTGTCGAACCTGATGCGCTGCCGGATGATCGATGTCTCGTGCGGGAGTGATTTTGGGCCGAAGTCCATGTAGTACAGCGGGGTGCCGGCCTCGACGCGGGCCATGTTATACGCGAACCAGCCGCCGGGCCGGAGCCGAACACGTGTGGAGAGTGCGGTTGGCTCGCGGTGATGGCCGTGGTCGCCGTGCGCATGGCCGGCTGAGAGCAAGACCTCGTACAGCGCGCGCGCATCCTCGGCTCTCGTTGTCAGTTCCAGCCCGATCGCGCCGGCGGTGTCGCGGCGTTCGACCGCGATCGGCTTGCCCGCGATCTTGATCATCGCGGCCCGGCCATCAGCAAGTTCGGCAACGGGTGCGGCATCGGTCGCGAGTTCGCTCAGCAGTTCGGGCCCGGTCGGGCCGTGCAGTGCGAAGCGGTGATGTTCATCGGTGGCGTCGCGCAGCTCGATGTCTTCGGCGAAGGTGAAGCCGCCGAGCGTCTCGAGCGTGCGTTCGACCGCGTGGATGTCGAGATCGATGAGCATGCGATCGCCGTGCTCGACGACCCACATGTCGGCATCGATGCGGCCCTTTCGGCTGAGCCAGAACGACGGCCGAGCCATGCCGGGCTCGAGATCGTCGAGCTTCTGCGTGAGCATGCGATTGAGGAAGTCGCGGCGGTCGTCGCCGGTCACCTCGATCGTCGCACGCTGCGGCTGATCGATGAGCAGGCAGCCCTTGCGGATGGCGGCGTATTCCAGCTCGACCTCGCCGTAGGTCTCGACGACATCAACCGGTTGCGGATCTTCGCTGTCCATGGCGTAGGGCAGCATTGCGGCGTCGGCGCGTTCGTGGAGTTCAGCGATTGGGCTTCGGCGTGCCATGGGTCATGCTACGCTCGCTCAAGGCGACATCCGGCAGATGACGCCGGCACAACAGTTGGAGCGCAAATGCCACCCGCAGCCAAAAAGTCCGGCCGATCGACTCGATCCAAGCAACTCAATCTCGACCTGCTCCGCGACCTGTGCGAGACGCCCGGCGTGCCGGGCCGCGAGGAACGCGTGCAAGCTTTGATCGAGTCCGAGGTCGAGGGGCTGTTCGATGAGATCGAGACCGACGCGCTCGGCTCGTTGATCTGCCGGCGCGGGCCGCGAAGCTCGGGCAAGTCGGGCGGCAGCAAAAAGGGCGACCCGACGCGGGTCATGCTGCTGTGCCACATGGACGAGATCGGCTTCTACGTGAGCCACGTTTCCGACGAGGGTTTCCTGTCGATCGATCCGGCCGGCGGCTTCGATCCGCGGACGCTGTTCGCGCGCCGCGTGAAGGTGTGCACCGACGGCGGCGACTATCCGGGTGTGATGAACCCTGCCGGCAAGCCGATCCACCTCTCGACGCCCGAGGAGCGGAGCAAGGTGCCGGACCTGTCGTCGTTCTTTATCGATGTCGGCATGACCGGTGCGCAGGCCAAGCAGCGTGTGCAGATCGGCGACTACGTCGTGATGGACGAGCCGGCGATCAAGATGGGCGGCAAGTTCGTGTCCAAGGCGCTCGACAACCGCGTTGCGTGCTGGCTGGGCATCGAGGCGATCCGCGAGCTTGATGCGCTCGGCACGGGACATCGCTGCGAGGTCGTTGTGGCGTTTACTTCGCAAGAGGAGGTTGGGCTCCGCGGCGCGAAGGCGGCGAGCTACGCGGTGCGGCCGGACATCGGCATCGGCATCGATGTCACACTGTCGTGCGATACGCCGGGTGTGCCGGCCGACAGCCGCGTGACGCTGCACGGCAAGGGCTTCGGCCTGCACGTCAAGGATTCGAGTTTCATCGCGGATTACACGCTGGTGCAAGAGATCGAGGCGGTCGCCAAGAAGCACCGCATTCCGTACCAACGCTCGATTCTGGGGCGCGGCGGTCAGGATGGAGCTGCGGCACAGCAGGCTGCAGCCGGTGCGCGCGCGGTGGGCGTGACCGTCGGCACGCGATACATCCACACCGTGACCGAGTCGATTGATGTCGATGACCTGCGGGCAGCGCGCGATGTGCTGGCGAGGTATCTGACGACGGTGAAGTGATTGCCAATGAAAAGCACCGGTCTGGAGACCGGTGCCACCAAAGGCAGATTTGACTTCGGATCAAGCGGCGATGTTGGTCGCTTGCTCGATGGCGTCGACGACCTGCCGGACCTGGAAGGGCTTGCGGAGGAAGCCGTCGAAGCCTTCGCGTCGCAGGCCCATGGCCTGTGCTTCGGTCAGCATGCCGCTCATCGCGACCACGCGGGTGATCTCGAGGTTGGGCTCGCCGCGCACAAAGCGTGCGAAGCGCTGACCGTCGGTATCGCTCAGGTGGATATCGATGAGCACGACGTGGGGCTTGCAGCGCTGGCATGCGAGGCCGGCCTCGAACGCAGAGCTGGCGGTGTAGACCTCGTAGTTGGTCTGCTCGCTGAGCACTTGCTTGAGGGTGGTCGCGACTTCGGTATCGCTGTCGGCGATGAGCACCCGCGGGCGGCCGGTGTCGAGGCCGTCGGTCGGGATGCCGTGCGCGTTCATGAATTTGACGAGCTCGCCGAGCGGAATGCGCCGGTCCTTGGAACCGGGGATGCGGTAGCCCTTGAGCTGGCCGTTGTCGAACCACTTGGAGACGGTGCGTGGGGCGACGTTGCAAATCTTGGCAACCTCACCCGTTGTCAGAACATCCTTTTCTGCGGTCATGATCTCACCTCGTGCACACAAAGGCTGGTCGTCGGCCGACTTCCCCATTTGCCTGGTCGGCCGATGCCGCGGTGCGGCTCCGTGAGGGCCACATCGGAGCGGCAGGGGGGTGTCTTCACGGGTGAGGACGTCTGCGGCGGCAAACTCACGTTTGCGGACTCGGCCGGCGCTTCGGAAGGTCCGGAATGGCTCTGAGAGCGTCCGAGAGCCGGCGGGAGGTCTCGTCGCGGTCCTTGTTGCATACCGCGGCCGGCCCGGGGGTAACCCGGTGTGTGGCCGGAATGTGCTGGGGCGGCGTCGCCGGATTGACAGATGTTTCGGTGGGGCAGTACCGTGCATCGCTCAGCGAGCCCGCGACCGGGTGTCGCTTACGGGCATGCGATTCGCCCGGGTCGCATGTGTGTGGACGGTCTGTGTTGCATCCTGTCTTAGGATCGGCCAGACACCGGGCGATTTGCCCGACGGAGAATTGCCTGTGCCCCGCACCGTCTGTGTGATGATCGGACTGTTGGTCTCGCTGCTCGCCCCGGCCCCGGTGATGGGTCAGGACGGCCAGGCTGGTGAAGATCCGCAGCAACTCGTTCGCGACTTCGTGCACTTTGTGTACATCAGTCGCTTCGACGCTGCCGAGCTTGTGGGCCGGCAGATCTTGGATGGCGATGTGCCGGGCACAGCGTTTGTCGATGCGATAGATGCTGCCGATGAGGCGACCCGCTTCGAGCGAGCCGTCGGACTCGCACGGCGTGCGCGCGACGGCAGCAACGTCGCGGATGTCGCCGACGAGCTCGCAGCGTTGTTCGAGCAGGGGCTTCGGTCGCGTGCCCGTGATCCGCAGCAGATCGCAGCCAACATCGAGTTGCTCACGCAGAACGCTCGGGGGTTGGCTCTGGGTCAGGCCCGCTTGCTCGAGGCTGGCGAATATGCCGTGCCGCAGCTGCTGGAGGCTTTGGTTGATCCCGACGATGCGAACCTGCGTGTGTACGCGCGGCAGGTGCTGATTCGTCTCGGTCAGCAGTCGCTGACGCCGCTGGCCACAGCTTTGCCGAACCTGCCTGCCGATCAGCAGCAGGCGGTGCTGGATGTGCTGCGGGTTGCCGACGCGGGCCGGCAGCAGACCGCTGCGGTCATCAGCGAAGTGCGAGAGAAGACTACTTCGGACGGCGTGCGTCGTGCTGCGAACGAGGCTTTGGCTTCGCTCGGTGGCGGGGCTGAGGGGCCGGGCATTGCTTGGCTTTACGCCGGGCTGGCCGAGTCGTACTACGACGAGCGGCCCGATGTGACGAGCTTCCCGGACGAGCCGTTCCAACTGCTGTGGTCGTACCTGCCCGGTGCACCGGGATCGGGTTTGGTCGCTGAGGCGATCCGCACCGAGGTGTTCCACGAGGCGATGGCGATGCGTCTGGCAGCGAAGACGCTGGAGATCGTGCCCGAGAACCGCGACGCCCTGGCGTTGTGGGTGGCTTCGAACCTGCGTCGCGAGATCGAGCAGCCGGCCGGCTACAGCAACCCGGCGTACTCGGCCGACCGACCGGACGCGCGATTCTTCGCGGTCGCGAGCGGCACTGATGTTGGCCAGCGGGTGCTGGCGCGGGCCATCTCCGACAAGAACACGCCGCTGGCTCGCCGAGCGATTGCAGCGATCCGCGAGACAGCCGGGGCATCGGCCCTGACCGCGACGTGGGCTGAGGAGCAGCCGCTGCTCGATGCTCTGAGCTACGCCGACCGCCGTGTGCGCTACGACGCGGCGCTCGCGCTCGGATCGTCCCAGCCGACGGAGGGCTTCGAGGGTGCGAACCGCGTGGTGCCGACACTGGCGAGCGCGGTGCGCGACGCGTCGGCCAGCTTCGCGCTGGTGCTGACGTCGGACGCTGAGCGTTATCCGCTGCTGCGTGGCATTCTTGAACAGTCCGGTTACGAGGTGCTCCCGGCGGCTGCGTCGCTGGCTGAAGCCGAGGCCAGTCTTGTTGAGGTTCCCGGCGTTGATGTCGTGGTGACCGCGCTGACGCGCGACGCGAGCCTTGAGACGCTGGATGAGATTCGCAGTTCGGCACAGGTTGCGGCAGCGCCGGTGCTGATGCTGATGCCGCAGGTCGATTCGGGGCCGTTGTCAGCCCGGTTCGATCGCGATCAGCTCGTTGAGGTGCGGTCGCTGAGCGCACCAGCGTCGGCGATCGGCGCTTCGGTTGATGCTCTGGTCGAGGACGCGTTGGGTGGCCCGATTACCGCGGCTGAGGCTCAGGCCTACGCGCTCGATGCGTTGACGGTGCTGCGTGATCTCGCGGTGTCTCGGAGCACGGTGCTGAACGCGTCGGATGCTGCCGGGCCGCTGGTCGATGTGCTCGCCGGGCCTGTTGAGGTCTCGGCGCTCGCGGCCGAGGTGCTGGCATACCTGCAGCGTCGCGATGCTCAGGAGGCGCTCGTCGATGCGGCCTTCGAGGTGAGCGGCGAGGCGCGGCTGGTGCTTCTCGGACACGCGGCCGGCTCGGCCCGACGCTTCGGCGACTTGCTCGGTGACGAGCAGCGTGACCGCGTGCTCGGGCTCGTTTCGTCGGCGACCGGCGATGAGCAGACCGCGGCTGCGGCGCTCGCGGGCTCGCTCGGGCTCGACGGCGTTGAGGTGCTTTCGCTGATTCAGGACAACTGATCCGCGGCGTTCGTCGCGCGTTGATCAGGCTGAGGGCCGGCGCGGTCATCATCGGTTTTGCTGCGCGCGACCAGCGTCGTTGCGGTGCTATCCGGACGCGTAGCGCCCGCTGAAAACCCCGTGAGTGCTGAGGCGTTGGCCCTTGTGGTTGCCACAAGCGGTACAGGTGTGCGCGGAAAGTGCGCTGGGGCGAGTGCAGTGCTGACGAACGCTTGAATCGAAGTCGATGCTCTTTTTGCGGGGTCGCTGCGGGTCGCATGGGAGCGTCCCCCGACACCGACCGCCGGGGTGTGTCCGGCGGCAGTGGATCGGCTGGGGAGCGCCCCCGGCAGCGAACGAGCGATTGGAAGGAGCTCAGGCAATGAACATTCAGCGGAGCAAGGCACGTCGTCGCGGGTTTACGCTCGTGGAAATCCTGATCGTGGTCGTGATTCTCGGCATTCTGGCCGCGATCGTGGTGCCGCAGTTCACCAACGCTGCAGATGACGCCCGTGCGGGCAACATCCAGACGCAGCTCTCGACCATTCAGCAGCAGGTCGAGCTGTTCGCGGCTCGCAACAACGGCTCGTACCCGGACTTCGGCACGAATGGCTGGGACGAGCTCACGGCTTCCGGTTCGTTCACGGCTAACCCGACCTACCTCAAGGACAACCCGAGCAACCCGGCCTTCACGGCGGCTGCTCAGGACACGGTTGCCCAGGGCACGACGGGTACTGGTTCGGCATCGGCTGCCTGGTTCTTCAACACGACCGACGGCGTGATGTACGCATCGAACTTCAACGAGGGCACCAACGAGGTCACCGGCACCGCGACCGACTGATCTTGGGCCTCGGGCGGCTTGTCCGCCATTCCGATTCTTCGCCCGGGCTGCTGGAAACGGCGGCCCGGCGTCTTTGCAGAGCGTGGGTATTCGTGGCCGGCGTGGGGCCGGTCGCATTGGAGGCTCAGGCGTGCGGCGAGCGTTCACGCTAGTAGAGGTCATCGCGATTGTGGTTCTGCTTGGCATTGTCGCGGCGATCGCGATGCCACGGATGTCGTCGGCTCAGCAGGATGCCGATCTCGGTTGGACGTTGTCCGAGCTCGAGCGTGTGCGGCGTGCTGTGGCGGTGTATCGCGCGATGAACGAGGGGGAATTGCCGACGATCGTCGCGGGCGACAGCACGTGGGGCCAGCTTTCGGGCGAGGCTGACTATCTGATGAATGCTCCCGAGAATCGCTGGGTCGGGAGCAAGGGTGCGAGAGTTGTGCTGCGGAGCTCGCCGGACGTGGCGTATCAGTCGGAGTACGGCTGGATTTACGACGAGCAGACCGGCGAGGTGTGGGCTGGCGGCTTCGATCTTAACGATGAGCCGTTCCCGCGATGAATCGCGCGGTCGGTAGAAGGGCTGAGGGCATGCGCGCACGCGGCGGTTACACGCTGATTGAACTCATCATCACGATCGTGATTCTCGCGATCGCTGCAGCCGTGATGATTCCGTCGATGGGCGGTGGCGCGGAGCTACGGCTTCGGGCTGCGGCACGCACGGTGATCAGCGATATCACATTTGCTCAGGCCGATGCCGCGGCGTTCCAAGACACGAGGGCTGTGCAGTTTGATACCGCTGCGAACCGGTACACGGTGAGCGAGATGCGTGTAACGGGCAACGGCACGAATGTGCAGTTTGAGCCGCTGTATTTCGCTCGTGGTCCGAACGACAGGTTCGTGGTCGATATCGGCTCGGCGGGCTTCGGTTCGACGGTGATCGCATCGGCCGACTTCGACGGCGACGAGACACTGGCGTTCGATGAGCTTGGCACGCCGGTGCTGTCGAGTGACCCGACGACGACGAGCGATGGCGGCAAGGTGACGCTAACGTTGGCCGATGCGACGCTCGAGGTGAACATCGCGCCGTACACGGGCCGCGTGAGCGTGACGAAGCCGTAGGCGGTGGCCGGGTAGTCAGGCGATGAGTCAAGCATGGCTTCGCGGCGGTCGATAGGCACAGCATGATGGGTTCACGTCCGTTATCGAGTGCGCAGGGCCGCGTTGTTGCAGCGCGGGTCGCGCTGGT
>JBCCQU010000023.1:0-12986 GCA_039208875.1 Planctomycetota bacterium | reverse complement strand
GACTCGCCCGAAGAAGACGCCGGCCTCACCGCAGCCATCCTCAACGCCCTCGACGATGCCGACATCGCACCCGATCAGATCGACGCCATCGTGCCCGCAGCCCTCGGCGTGGCAGCACTCGACCGGGCCGAGGCCGGAAGCCTCCACCGCGTCTTCAGCGATCGCCTCGCCGACATCCCGCTCATCACCACCAAGCCCAACGTGGGCGACACCTCAGCCGGGGCCGGCGCCATCCAAGCCGCTGTCGCTGCCATGGCGCTGCACGAGCAGAAACTCCCCGCCCGCGTGCACAGCGGCCAGCCCGCAGCGGGCCTGCAAGCCGGTGCCGCCCAAGCAACATCGGCGCAACTGAAGCACGTTCTCATTTGCACCAACGCTCTGGGCGGCCAGAACGCGGCTCTCGTGCTCCGCAAGCACGGCTAATCCGCTCGGCTCACTCGAGCCGACACCGCATCAATCCAAGAAACCTGCGCCTCCACCCTTGCCAAAGCACGCCCGCGACCGGAAACTGCCCGGCAACAGTCGCCAAAGATAGCCACAGCAACTGTTCAAACGCACGCAAGCCTACCCGCATCTAGGAGCACCACATCATGTACGAACGGCACGACAACCGTCGCGGCGGAAACCGAGGCAGAGGACGCGGTCGGCACGGCGGCGGCCACGGCCGACACGGCGGACACGGCGGCGACGAACGCCGCGGCACACCGCTCTCCGATCTCGATCCCGCTCTCACCGAGATGAGCCGCACCGTCATCGGCTGCGCCATCGAAGTCCACAAAACCCTCGGCCCAGGCTTCGAACGCGAGGTCTATCGCAAGGCCCTCCACCACGAAATGACCAAGCAGGGCCTCGACTTCAAGCCCGATCACCAGTTCACACTCACCTACGACAGCCAAGACGTCGGCACTACCACCGCCACCCTCTACATCGGCGACCGATTCCTCGTCGAGATCCTCGCCCGCGTCGGCGAGGTCGGCACGGCCGAACGTATCGGACTGCGCGCGCAACTGCGGGCAGCCGACACCGAGCTCGGCCTCATCATCAACTTCGGCGAACGCCGTCTCAAGGACGGCCTCGTCCGCGTCCTCAACCCCGACAAGCTCAACGAGCTGCGCGATGACGAAGAGGACGAGGAAGACGACGACGAGTACGAGGACGACGACGAGGAATACGAAGACGACGACGAAGAGGAAGACGACGAAGAAGATGACGACTGAGCCCAACGCCGACACTCCGCTCGACAACGCACCGGGCCGCGCCAGGCTCGAACCACCCGAGTCGCGCCCCGACAGCCGGCGTGTCGTCATCACCGGCATGGGCTGGGTCACACCGCTCGGCGCGCGCGTCGATAGCGCATGGTCCAAGCTGCTCGCGGGCGCCGGTGCCGTCGGCCCGATCCATCGATACGACGCTGCGACCTTCGGCACAAATTTCGCCGCCGAGGTCAAAGGCTTCGACATCGAGCACTTCCTCGATGATCCCGATGTGCTGCGCACGCACGAGCGCGCCGGCGTGGGCAGCCAGTTCGCGCTCGCCTCGGTCGCACAAGCCTGGGAGCAAGCCGGCCTCGGCACACGCAACGGCCGCCCATCGCACAATGTCGATCCGCGGCGTATCGGCCTCTACCTCGGGGCCGGCGAGGGCTCGCTCGATTACGACAACTACATCCGAACCAATCTCGATACCTGGGACGCCGACCGCCGCGACCTGAGCGACCGCTTCGGCCCTACCGCCATGGCCCTGCTCGACCCGCGCACCGAGCTCGAGCAAGATCCGCACGCCACCATCGCGCACGTCGCGTCGCTCATCAATGCGCAAGGCCCGGCCTTCAACTGCATGACCGCCTGCGCCGCGGGCTGCCAGGCGATCGGCGAGGCCGGCGAGATCATCAAACGCGGCGATGCCGACATCATGGTCGCCGGCGGTAGCCACTCCATGATCCATCCGCTCGGCATGACTGGCTTCATCCGGCTCACGGCCATGAGCACCCGCCGCGACGACCCCGCCACCGCAGCCCGGCCGTTCGACCAAACCCGCGACGGCTTCGCGATGGGCGAAGGCGCCGGCATCGTTGTGCTCGAAAGCCTCGAACACGCGCACGCCCGCGGCGCAATCCCACTCGCAGAGCTCGCCGGCTACGGCTCATCGGCCGACGCCTTCCGCGTGACCGATATGCACCCCGACGGCAAGGGCCCCGCTACCGCCATGGCTGCTGCGCTGCGGCACGCCGGCGTCGATCCACACGCCGCCCGAAGCGACGGCCCGCTCGGACCGCGAGGCCCCATCGACTACATCTCGGCGCACGGCACCGGCACCAAAGAGAACGACTCGATCGAGACCAAAGCCATCAAGTCGGTGTTCGGTCCGCAGTCGCCGAACGTGCCGGTGAGCTCAATCAAATCAATGATGGGCCACCTCATTCAGGCTGCCGGCGTCGTTGAAATCATCGCGTGCGTGCAAGCCATCCGCACCGGCCTGTTGCCGCCGACCATCAACGTGCAGCACCAAGACCCGGCCTGCGATCTCGACGTCGTGCCCAACAACGCACGCGACCTACGCCACCCCGAGACCGGCGAGAGCACCGTCGAACTCTGCCTTTCCAACAGCTTCGGCTTCGGCGGCCAGAACGACAGCGTCGTCATCCGAAAGATCACAGCCTGAGCCGAGCATCGGCCAACGCCGGGAACTCCGCCCGCCAAGCGCGCACGGTCTCGACATCAACCTCAACGCTAAGCACGCCCGGCTTGGCATCGGCCGAGGGCTCAAGCTCCGCCAGCACCTCGCCCCGAGGCCCCACTGCCATCGTGCCGCCCGCATAGCCGAGATGCGGATCACGCCCGCAACGATTCACGGCCAGCACCGTCGCCTGGTTCTCGATCGCGCGCGCAATTACGAGCGTTCGCCAGTGCTCGTGCCGATCAATCGGCCAATTCGCGCCGATCACAAACACCTCAGCCGATGGCTCGCCGAGCGCCATCAGCCTGAAGAACTCCGGGAAACGCAGGTCGTAACAGATCGCAAGACCAACCGTGACATGACCATCACCACTCGGCCATTGCCAAGTCTTCGGTGAAATCCCGGCCTCGAAGGCTTCCGGCTCGCGACCGAAGCCGAACGGGTGCACCTTGTGGTACCGCACGTCGACGCCGCCCCCAACAACGCCTCCAACGACGCCTCCAACGACAACCGCTTCGTTTCGGCACTTCATCTCGCCGCGGACCGTCCTCCCGCCGTGCACATAGCACCCAAGCCGACTCGCAAGATCACGCAGGAACGTCAGCGTTCGCTCATCGCTGTCGTTTGTAACGTCGGTGTTGAGGCTGAAGCCGGAGTCGAACAGTTCCGGCAGCACCACGAGATCACCCGGCCGCACATCGACTGGGCCGAGCAGCGCCTCGACCGCTGCGAAATTTTGCTCGCGGTCCTGCCAAATGATGTCCATCTGCACAAGGTGTGCGCGCATCTCTCACACTAGCGGCGTTGATCGCATGAATCACCGCGCGGGCCCGATACCATCGCCTCTAGATGCCCCGGCTCCTGCTCGCCAGCACATCCCCGCGCCGCCGAGACCTGCTCACCGAAGCGGGTTTCGAACACGATGTCATCGATGCCGGCGTCGACGACAGTGATCTCATGCCGACGGGCTTGAGCGCACGGCATTGGGCGATGGCGCTGGCGTACTTCAAGGCTGCCGGCGGCCTGCAGCAGGCGGGGAGCATCATGGAACTGAAGCAAACGCCGTTCATCGTGCTCGGTGCCGACACGGTGTGCGTGCATTGCGATGACACCGGCCACGAAACGCTGTTCGGCAAGCCGGAAGACGAAGCCGACGCGGGCCGCATGATCAGAGCGATGCGCAACAACTCGCACGAGGTCGTGACGGGTGTCGCGTTGCTGTGCGCACAGACCAGACGCCGACAGCTCTACGCCGAGACGTGCGTGGTGCGCGTCGGTGACATCACCGATGAACAGATCGACGGGTATCTCGCGACCGGCGAGTGGCGTGGCAAGGCCGGAGGCTACAACCTGCGCGAGCGCATCGACGAAGGTTGGCCGATCACGGTCGACGGCGATCCGACATCGGTCATGGGCTTGCCGATCGAGTCGCTCCGACGGCAGCTCGCGAGCTTCGGCTAACCGCGTTGGACAATTGGCCGCGATTAGGTGAGCGGGACGAACTTCATCAGCTCGCGCGCGCCGCTGCCGAGCAGCGTGAGCGTGTCGCCGGAGATATCGAAGCCGGTGACCTGTTGCAGCAGTGACAGGAATTGATTCTCGACGGCCATCGCTTCGGGCGAGCCGGCCATGCGTGTCTGGCTGAGGTCGCCGAGGTTGAAGTTGCCCTTGGCCAGTTCGCCGAGGTCGAGGTTGCCGAAGAAGTTGTTGACGCCGGTCGAGCCGGAGACCGAACCGTCCTGGCCGAAGCTAATCCCCGGCAGCGCAGCGCCGGCCGGAAGCAGCTCGCTCACAGCCTGGCCGGCGAGCTCGGACAGCTGCCAATCGCCCGTGAGCTGCGAGATGACGTTGGTCGCGGAACCCAGACCCGTGCTCTCGAGCGTCTCGCACGCGGTCATGGTGGTCAGCGGCGTGACGGCAAGGGCGACAACGACAATCGCGGGGCGCATGGTGATCTCCTGTGTTCGGACCTCGCCAGCTTACTCGGACGGCAGATGTTGCACGAGTGCGCGCACGAGGTCGTGCGTGCGCGCATGGCCGGTGCGCTCGGCGACGATGCGGCAGCGGAAATAGGCCGAATTCACGGGCACGCCGGTGAGCGACAGATCGCCGATGAGGTCGAGCAGCTTGTGGCGGGCCGGCTCGTCATCGAATCGCCAGTCGTTGTCGATGAGCGAGCCGTCGTCGTCGACCACGGGCAGATCGGTCGGCGTGAAGCGTTGGAACAGACCCAGCGCTTGCATCTGCTCGGCCTCCGCACGCATGCTGAAGGTTCGTGCCGGCGCGATATTGCGCGCATAACCGTCGCGATCGTCGACGCGCCAAGTCACTTCGCTCGGCTTGATCGGCGCGCGTGGGCCGTAGTCGAGCCGATAGGTAATCGTTGGTTCTTCGTCGTCGGCCAATGGATGCGCTTCGAGCCGCGAGCCATCGCGCTCGATGATGATCGGCTCGGCTATCTGCAGCACGCCGCTGTCATCGACGTCGCCGTCGAGTACACCCTCCATAACTACGCCGACATCGAGTATTGCCTGCGCAAACACGTCGGCCGAGCCGTTGCCGATCGGCACTTCGCACGGCGGCTCGGAGCTCAGCTCGACGAGCGCATCGGTCACGCCAAGCCCGACGATTGCGGACAGCACATGCTCGACGGTGAGCACCGCGGGCCAGCGTTCATCATCGCTGGGGATCGCGAGATTACTATTGCGAGGTTCGATCTTCGCGACCGCCGAATATACCGGCGCCGTAGCGAGATGCGCGATCGTTGCCGGGACAATGGGGCCGCTGCTGCCGAAGCGGAACGCGATGCCGCTGCCGGGGTCGGCGGGATAGATCGTGCAGGCGGTGTCTTGGCCGGTGAACAGGCCGATGCCGACGATGGGCTCGGTCGGCCGCCTGAGCGTGGCGTTCACGGCGTGCGCTCCGCTTGAGATTGTTCAAGTTCATCGATGCGCTGACGCAGCTCGGCGACGGTCTCACGCATCTTCGGCAGGAACATCATGGCGCGCGCGTATGTCGTGCCTTCGAGCGCCGGCGTGCCCCATGCTCGTACGCCGTCGCGCAGGTTCTGGGCGATGCCGGTTTGCGCGCCCACCTTGGTGCCGGCGCCGACGCGGAGGTTGTCGCCGACGCCGACTTGCCCGCCGAGCACCGCTCCATCGCCGACGACGACGGAACCGGCGAGGCCGACCTGGCCACAGATGATCGCGCCGCGGCCGATGCGGCACGAGTGGCCGATCTGGGCGAGGTTGTCGATCTTGGAGCCGTCGCCGACGGTGGTATCGGCGAGCTTGCCGCGGTCGATGCAGGCGTTGGCGCCGATCTCGACATCGCGGCCGATGGTGACCGCTGCGAGGTGCGGCACCTTGACAAGTCCGGAGCCGTCGGGGTGCGGGTGATAGCCGAAGCCATCGGCACCGATGACGGCGCCGGCGTGGATGACGCAGCCTTCGCCGATGGTGCAGCCGTCATAGATCGTGACGCCGGGGTGCAGCGTGACATTGCTGCGCAGCGTGACGCCGCGGCCGATGGTGACCCGCGGATGCAGCACGCAGCCGGGACCGATGCTGGTGTGCGCACCGATGACGCACAGCGGACCGATCGAGGCCAACGCATCGACGCTGGCGTGCGCATCGACGTGTGCTGTCTCATGGATGCCGGGCTCGGGCGGCGGCGGCGCGGTGTGCTGCTGCACTAAACCGAGCACAGCGATCATGGCTGCATCGGCATCGGGCACGATGAGCAACGCGCGCCTTTCGGCATCGTGACCGGTGACGCCGATGCCGCTGGTGACGATCGCAGCCGAAGCGTGCGACGTCTGCCAGCGCCCGGCAAACTTTCCCGAGCGGATGAAGGTGAGCGCACCGGGCTGGGCTTCGTCGAGGCCGGCGATGGTGCTGAGTGTCAGGTCGTCCGGGCCCAGCAGCTCCGCGTCGAGCAGTTGGGCGATCTGACCTGTGGTGAAGGTCGGCCCGGGCATCGATCAGCGGCCCGCAGCGAACTCGTTGTTCATCCGCGTGCGCACCTCAGCGGTAATGTCGACCGTGTCGCCGTGGTGCAGGATGCGGCGGCCGGGCACGCGGATGACGCCGCTCGACATCACGCGCATGTCCTCAGCAACGACGCCGGTGTCGTCGTGCAGCACGATGTCCCAGCCGCCCTGCTGCGCGACGGTCGCGATGGCTTGCAGCGTGCTCTGGTTGACATCGCGGAGCAGCTCCGAGCGTTTGATGTCGATGACGCTCTGCAACGCCTGACCCTTGCCCTGCAATTGGCCCTGCAACTCGAGGATGCGGATGCGGATCGCGAACTGACGCTCGCGGTCGGACTCGGCCAGCTCTTCGAGCTTCTCGCCTTCTTCCTGGATCTGCTGAGCGATATCGTCGAGCTCGGTCTGAGCGTCCTTGAACTCGGCCTCGAGCAGGGCGTAGCGCTCCTTCCACTCGTCGAGCGAGCCGATCAGCTCGGCCATGTCGACGACGGCGACGCTGCTGGGCGACGCGACGGAGCGAGAGCCGAAGGCACCGAAGCCGACGAGGATGGCGGCGGACGCCGCGACGAGCACAATGCGGGACATGGTCTTCATGCGGCAAGCATACGGCCGGCGCGCGCGCTGTGCCCGATACGCGAAAGGCTGGGGAACGTGCACTGGGGACCGTTCTGGCTCGGTCCTATGCTTGCCGATGGCAGCGACTCGTACCGACAAGGGCAAGGGCAAGCACGATCCGCTCGGCCTCATTATCGTGGGCGTCGTCGGCCTGTGCGTCGCGGCCGGTGTGGGCTACGACAAGATCATCCATCCCAACCTGTTCCCCAAGCGGTTCGGCGTTGTCGTCGATGACGCGATCTATCGCTCGGGCGAGCTAACGCCGGCGTCAACAAGACTCGTCGTCGAGCGGCACGGCATCCGCACGATTGTCGATCTCGGCGCGCACGAGCCGGGCACGCGCGAGGAAGCGCTCGCGCAGGCCACGGCTGACGCACTCGGCGTGCGGCGGATCGTGATGAACCTGGAAGGCGACGCGACCGGCGACCCGAACTACTACGTCGATGCGCTCGAGATCATGACCGATGCAAGCCTGCACCCGGTGCTGGTGCACTGTGCTGCCGGCAGCCAGCGGACGGGTTGCGCTGTGGCGATGTATCGGCAGATCTTCGAGGGCGAGAGCTTCGACGACGCGTATCGCGAATCGTGGGAGTACGACCACGATCCAGACGACGACGGCTCGCAGTTGCGGCAGATGCTGGAGCGATGGACCGCACCGGTGGAAGCGGCGCTGGAAAGCGGCGGCGAGGTCGAGGGCTGGGCCGATGAAGCGACTGATGAAGAAGCTGGTGAAGCAGTGACGCCGGAGGGGTGATGGCGGAATCCTCACGCGGGCCGTGGTGGCACGCGGCGGCGATCATCGCGTTGTGCGCTGCACTGTTTTTGCCGAGGCTCGGCGAGCGTGGGCTCGCGCAGACCGAGGGCCATCGCGTGATGCCGGCGTGGGCGATGCTGGAAGTGGACGGCGCGGGGTCGGCGTCGGGCGTGCTTGTGCCGGAGATGTTTGATCGGCCGTATCTGCGGAAGCCGCCGGGCATGCCGTGGGCGGTGGCTGCGAGCGGCTGGGTGTTTGGGGCGAGCGAGTGGTCGGCGAGGCTGGTGTCGGTGCTGGCAACGACCGCGGCTGCGCTGGCGAGCTGGTGGTTTGCGGCGAGGTGGTTTGGCGGGCGATGGGCGCTGGCTGCGGGTCTGGGTTATGCGCTCATGCCGGTGTGGTGGCCGAGCGCGCGCACGGCTGAGATTGAAGCGTTAATGCTGGCGGGTACGACGCTGGCTGTGCTTGGCGTGCTGGATGCTGCGATCGTTCGGCGCGGGTTTGCGTGCGGAGTTGCGCTCGCGGCGGGGCTGACGGTGGCGGTGCTGAGCAAGGGGCCGGCGGCGTTGCCCGCGATTGGTGCGGCGCTGGCGGTGGCTGTGGTGCTGGGGCGAGGCTCGCGGGGCGCGCTTTGGATCGGGCTGGCTGCGGCACTGCTGGTCATCGGCGGGCTGACGTGGCGGATCACGATTGCAGCGGCCGGCGCCGGGCCGGAGCTTGTGACGCAGGGATCGGGCGAATTTCTGTGGCGTGATGTAGTGGGCGTGCTCGCGTTGCCGGCGGTTGTGCTGGCGAGCGGGATGCCGGCTTCGCTCGCGCTCGTGTTTGCGTGGGGGCCGGACGCGAAGCGGGAGCGCTTCGGCGAGCAAGACGACGGCGTGGTGCGCGCAGCCCGGCTTGTGACGTGGACGGTGTGCGCATCGGTCGGGGTGTATGCGCTCGTCGGCGTGGACAATCCTCGGTACGCGTGGCCGGCGCTGGTGGCGGTGCCGGCACTGCTGCCGTACGTGTGGCGGGGTGTGTTCGCGGATGACGGCTTTCTGCCGAAGCGGGTGGCGATCGGCAGGCTGATGCTGCTCGGCTCGCGGTGGTCATGGGCTGCGATGCTCGGCGCGGCTGGGCTTGGCTACGCGGTGTGGGGCGAGGCGCGATTCTCGGCGGAGAGCGGCCGGGCGGCGGGGCTGGAAGTGCCTGCGATGATTGACGCCGCCGATCGCGGGTTAGCCTTGTTGGCTGACGGCATGATCGAAGCGCGGCCGGAGGTGGTGTTTCACGCGGCGCGGGCTTCGGGCGTCCGCGCAGCGTGGACGAAGCTCGACGAGCAATTGATCGCGCGAGCCCCAGTGTTTGTGCTGCTGCGCGACGACGCAACCGGCGGCGAGTGGGACGTGCTGCGTGAGCGGTTCGCTACCGAGCTGGTATTTGTAGAACTCGGGCGGGTGCGGGCGCACAAGTTTGAAGGCGTGCTTGCGCGGGTGACCCGTGTGGCCGCGGCCGACTCAGGGACGATGGAAGGCAGCCCTGAACATGCGCCCGGAGAGTGAGCCGGGGACGTCGAAGACATCTGGCGTGCGCGTGGGCAACATGCCGACGGACGCGAACAGCGATTGATACTCGTCGGCTGTACGCGGGTAGGGCGGGGCTTGCCTCGACGCGGTGTCGTCATCGCTGCTTGCGATATCGGCAATGACGAGCACGATGCCGTGCGGCTTGGTGAGGGCTGCGCATCCCGCGGCGGCGGTTGCCTGTTGGTCGGGATGGATGGACTGCATCGTGCGATTGTCGATGACGAGCTCGAAGCGGCCGCGGAGGCGCGGGGGCAGGTCGAGCAGGTCGGCGGTGAGCAGTGAATCGCTGAGGCTTGGGTGGCGGGCTGCTGCCCAATCGACCGCGGCCGGGCAGATGTCGAAGGCGGTGACGTCGTAGCCTCGCTCGACGCATGCTTTGGCATCTTCGCCGAGGCCGCAGCCGACGATGGCGACGCGGACGCCGGGGCGGAGGAGTGTGCCTGCTTCGGCGTGCAGCCATGCGAGAAGCGCGGCGCAGGGGCATGGCTGGCCGGCGGCATCGAGGTGCTGCCACGGCACGCTCGCGAGCTGGCCCTCGGCATCGGCGTAGATGGTGTCGAACGGTGCGGTGTTGGCTTGCTCGGTGAGCGTCGCGGGGGTTGTGGCTGGCATATCGCCTCCGTGGGTCAACGGCGGCGAAGCAGAGCGTGCCGACTGTTGCGGCACAAATCGCCGCGACCATCCGGAATGATATCCGGAACGAGCGTGATCGCGAGCAAGAATCTGGCGAAGCGGCGAGGTTGCTGTGGCGAAATCGAGCTAGCAGCCCTGGAAGAAGCCGGCGACGAAGTCGGAGAAGTCGTCGATGTCGAGGTTGCCATCGGCGTTCACGTCGGCGATGGGATCGCCCGCGAAGAAGTTGGAGACGAAGGCTGAGAAGTCGTCGATGTCGAGCACACCGCTGAGGTCCTGATCTGGCGGGCAGCTCGGGAGCTGGCCATCGGCGAAGACCATGGCTGCGACATCGATGGCGACGGTGACGCCGGTTGCTGGTTCGAGGCTTTCGCTGATGTCGAGCATCGCGTTGATCGAGATGTCATTGGGGCCGGGGCCATGGGTGACGCTGCCGGCGAGAACGCCTGTCTGCGTGCCGAGCGTGCTGAGATCGGTCATCGAGTTGGCATCGGCGAACAGGCCCGTGCCGGTCGCGGTGAGCAGGCCGGTGATGGCGGTTGTGACCGGGACGGCGAAGGTTCCATCGGGTGCGATGGCGGCGGTGGCTGTTGGGGTGTCGGAAACGGCGGAGGCGTTGGTGAGGTCGACGTTGAGCGAGCCGAGGAAGCCGGCGGAGAAGGTGAGGTCGATGTCGTCGGTGAAGGCGAGATCGAGTGACTGAATGCTGAGGGTGGTCGGGGTGCCGAGGACGGGGTCGAAATCGACCACGAACTGGCCGGTGATGCCGGTGTCGTCGCCATCGGAAAGGCTGAGAGCGAGTGCGGACACCGTCGCGTCGAAGTCGACCTTCGAGGTGCTGCTATCGACGGTGAGGGTGACGGGCTGCGCGTTGGCGACGGCTGCAGCGGCCGCGAGCATGACGAGACGTGATGTGATCTGCATGGCTGTCTCTCCTGGCTGCGGCGACGGGTCGTCCGCGATGTGCGTGGCTTGATGCAACGGGCTTGGGCGGCCGATGCGGGCGACGGAACACCGACGGCTATCGGACGCTCGTCGGCGTAAACCCGTTTCACTCCATGACATACTCGACGGCTGGCCTGTCGGCAAGGGAATCGGCGTGATATCGAGGTAAGGGCGGGCACCAATGGACAAAAATTACTCACAGAAACCGAACGCACCGTCGAGGAAGGCTGTGAAATCGTCGATATCGAAGATGCCGTTGACATCCTGATCACTGTTCGCATCGCCGCTGTAGAAGCCTGCCACAAAGCCGCTGAAATCTGAGACGGTGACCGTGCCGTCGCCATCGACATCGGCGCGACATGTGCAAGCGGCCGATCGAATATCGAGATTGTCAACCGCGGCAACAATGCCGCCTGATGCGCGGAAGCGGATGCGGTAGACGTCGATTTGGCTGGTGGGCGTCAGCAGATCGAATCGCTGCCAGCCGGCCGTGGGTTCGGTGAACGTCGTGACTGGTTGCCAGCCCGACAGTTCTGCGCGATGTTCGAGTTGGATTTCCGCCCCGTCTTGTATTTCGTCGACGCGAACATCGAAGCTGACGAATGCGTGATCCCCGGCTGTAACAAGCGGGCTTCGGAGGCGGGCGTTGTAGAAGGATTCGCCGGAGATAGCGAGTGCTGCAGCGTCAGCAGTTGTCGCGCTGAAGTTGAGCGGTGACGCGGTGGGCAGCGAGACAATCTGCCATTCTTCGGTTGTTCCGGCGTTGAGCCACGCGGCAATATCGGCGTCTGTCGAGCGAGCGACAGTCGCACCAACCTCGACGATCTCAACCCCCTGCTCGGGGGTCAGGATCGTGTCGCCAGATGCGATCGTGGTTTCGACGTAGTACTCCATGCGGTCGGCGCACGCGAGCGGCGGGAGTTGGGCTGAGAAGAGGCCGTCAGCGACCGGCAAGAGGGGCAACGACTCAAACTGAGCTTGGTTTGATCTGCGGAAGCGCAAGATCGACGAGCTGTCTTCGGGAGCGGACACGACGATGGGCGGCGCGTAGCCGGCTGGTTCGGTTGCGAGCGGTGCCGAAAGGACTTGCACTTGTGACGCAACGTCTCCGGTGATGACGACTGCGAAGCCTTGCGGGTTTGCGTCGTTCACAGCGGCGCCGTCGACGATGACCTTGTAGTCGCCGGGCTGTGGCCCGAGCACGCGGATCTGCTCGACGTTGTTGATTGGATCCGGTGAGCCACCGGGTACGCTTACGCCGATTTCGAGGTTGTTGCCGCGGAGTGTTTCGCCGGTGGGCGTGATGACTCGGAGATTCAGGTCATTCACCGCTGCCGATGTTGCACCGGCAGGGGCAGCAGCATCCATGAAGACGAGCGTGACGCGAAGTGCTTCGTTGGCGCTGTTTACGCGGAAGTGGCGTGTCTGCGATTGGCCGGTGGTGAGGCCGCTAGCGTGTCGGACGTCGTCGACGATGAGCTTGCGTGCGTCGCCGGCGAAGTAGAGCGAGTCGTTCGCCCGGAGGCGTCCCCAGCCTTCCGTGTTGTTCGGATAGCCGGAGATTCCAGTCATGTCTTTGGTGGCGTTGAGCAGCATCGCCTTGAGAAGCGCGCCGGTGGGAACGAATCCGTGCTGCGTCGTCGGTTCACCGTTTGGGTAGTAGCCGCTGGTGAAATACTGCCGCGTGAGTGCGGCGACACCGGCGACGAGGGGCGTGGCCATTGAGGTGCCGGTGAGTGTGCGTGCGCCACAGGGGGTGTCGCCGTTTGCAGAGAGGATGTCGCACCCCGGAGCGATGATATCG
>JBCCQU010000022.1:0-13060 GCA_039208875.1 Planctomycetota bacterium | reverse complement strand
GCCCATTGCCCCTCACCCAACCTTCGCGATCGTCTCGCCGTCTTCCAGCTTCTTCTCGATCGCCTTGATGATTCCAGCCAGGTTCGAACCCGGACCCTTGATCGCACCCACGAGCTTCCGCCCCGGGCCGAGGACCAAGGTCACAACCTGTGCGATGGCTTCGTCGCGCGTCGGGAACTTGCTCAGCCGCTCGACGCCTTCTTCACCCTCGTACAGCTCGCCGTCCAGCACCGCGCCCTTCAGCTCGATGGTCGGATGCTCCTTCACGAGCTCCACCATCTCACGCGCAACCTCGACGACCGACTCAGCCCCGTACGCCAACGCACTCGAGCCGGTCAGCACCGGATCGAGCGCCGCAAGGCTGGTGCCCTCGAACGCCTTTTTCACCAACGCGTTCCGCACGATGGTGATCCGGATGTCCTTCTTGGCCAGCCCGGACCGAATCGCGTTCGTCGTGTTGGAATCGATACCGCGGATCGAGACAACCATCGCATCCTCGAGACCTTCGAGGCGCGACGTGTAGTCCCGCATGATCATCTCTTTGACCTGCTTCGACATCGTCAGACTCCTCGCTTATACCTCGGCCGCGACATGCTCGACATGCACGCCCGGCGTCATCGTTCCGCTGATCGCGATCTTCTTCACGTACACGCCCTTCACCGCAGGCGGACGCACCTTCTCGATGGTGTCGATGAAGAAGCTCAGGTTCTCCACCAGGTCCGACTCGCTGAAGCTCATCTTCCCGATCACGCCGTGGATGTTGCCGCCCTTGTCGGTGCGGTACTCCAGCTTGCCAGCCGCGAACTCGCTCACAGCCTGCACGACATTCGGCGTCACCGTGCCGTTCTTCGGGCTCGGCATCAAGCCCTTCGGCCCAAGCACACGACCCAGCTTCGAGATCACCCGCATCATGTCCGGGCTCGCGATGGCGGTGTCAAACTCCATGAAGCCGCCCTCGATCTCCTGCACCAGCTCTTCCGCGCCGGCCTTCATCGCACCGGCAGCGAGAGCCTCCTTAGCGACATCCTGCTGGCAGAAAGCGATCACCCGCAGCGACTTGCCGATGCCCTTGGGCAGCGACACCGAGCCACGGATCATCTGATCGGCCTGACGAACATCGACACCGAGGTGCATCACCACGTTCACGGTCTGATCAAACTTCGTCGGCTTGAACTTCTTCAGCGCGGCCACAGCCTCGCTCACCGGCAACGGCTCAGTTGGAGCCATCGCCTCGTTCGCACGACGACGCTTCGGCAGCTTCGGCATTACAGGCCCTCCACGGTGATGCCCATCGAACGGGCCGTGCCAGCAACCTGACGCATCGCCGCCTCGACGCTCGTCGCGTTCAAGTCGGCCATCTTCTCTTCAGCGATCTTCTTGCACTGATCCGCCGTGATCGACCCAACGATCGTCTGCGGCTCGCCCGAGCCCTTATCCAGGCCCGCTGCTTCCTTGATCAGCACCGACGCCGGGCTCGACTTGATCTCGAGCTCGAACGTGCGATCGCTGTACACGGTCACAACGCAGCCGACGAGCTTGCCATTGAGCTGAGCCGTCGCCGCATTGAACTGCTGAATGAACTGACCCGGGTTCACCTGGTTGGCACCAAGCACCGGACCGAGCGGCGGCGCGGGCGTCGCCTGCCCACCGGGGGCCATCAGCTTGAACGACTTAATAACTTCACGTTTGGCCATCGATTCCAACCTCCCACCGGCCGGCGACACGGCTCTCGCCATCCCGCTCTGCGTCGCCCGGCCAATCGGGCTGACGCCGGACTCGGTAGTCCAACGGTCCACATTGAGCCCACGCCGATCGCGACGCGGGCCGAAACACTAGGCCGCCACCCGGGCACAACCCAGCACCATTCGGCAGCAATCCGTATCGTGCCCACATGCTCCCCCGCCATGCACTCGGCCCCCTCGCCCTCCTCATCGCTCTCGCAGCCCTCGTTTTCCCGGGCTGCCGCGTCTTCGGCACCTCCGCCGGCGTCCGCGTCGAAAGCCTCGTCCAAGACGCCGCCCTCCGCCCGCAGTCCAACACCATCGCCTACACCAGCGCCGCCGACAACGACGCCGACATCTACATCACCGACCTCTCGCCCGACCAACTCAACCAAGACCCGGCCACCCTCACCGGCAACGTCATCCACATCCGCATGTTCCTTCGGCCCCGACCCAGCCGAACCCCCATCGAACGCACCGCCGTCAACGCCACCGTCCGCCACGCCGTCCTCTCGTGCGGCCCCATCGGCATCTACTCCGGCGGCGGCTTCTTGCTGCCCCGCGGCAAGCCGGGCGGCAAACACTTCTCCGGCGGCATCGAACAGGCCAGCCTCCGCCTCGCCCGCGCAACACCCGGTTTCGCCGATTTGCTCGGCCGCAGCGACTTCGAAGCCGGCTTCCGAGCACCCAACGATCCCGAGCTCGCCGCCCGCTTCGAGGACTTCCTCAGCAGAGCCAGCTTCGAGACCCTCGCCGTGGCTGAGAACGACGCGCCGCTCGTTCTGCCCACGTTCGCCGATCCCGGCAGCGACGATCCGGAAACCAACGACGGCCCAACGCTCGACGAAGCGAACGAAACCACCGTCCTCACCCCTGCCGGCGGCACGTCAGCACCGCAAACCACCGTCCCGCCAAACCCGGGCGACGTGGACTAGTCCGCTGCGGGTTCTGTCCTAACGAGCCGCGACTGTCAGGGAGCGGAAACTCACCTCGCCACAGCCTTCGCGTCACGCATCAGCCGAACAAACTTGTCGAACAGCACCCGCGCATCATGCGGCCCCGGCGATGCCTCAGGGTGATACTGCACCGCAAACACCGGCCGACCCGAAAGCTCGAACCCAGCCGCGGTGCCATCGTTCAGATGCACATGCGTCAGCCGCCCGCCGCACGCTTCAAGCGACTGCGGATCCACCGCGAACCCGTGGTTCTGGCTCGTGATCTCCACCCGATCATCATCGACCGCGTGCACCGGCTGATTCGTCCCGCGATGGCCGAACGGCAGCTTGAACGTCGTCGCGCCCGCCGCCCGCGCGAGCAATTGATGCCCAAGGCAAATCCCAAACACCGGCGGCGTATCCGCCAGCGCGAGCACCCGCTGCAGCGTCTCGACAACAACCTCCACCGCAGCCGGATCGCCCGGACCGTTCGAGACAAACACGCCGTCGATCTCGCCCGACTCGATGCGCCGCACCACGTCCTCCGCGGGCGTCGTGTGCGGCACCACCGTCACCGCGCACCCACGCTGCGTCAAATGCCGAAGGATGTTCCGCTTCGCCCCGCAATCAAACGCCAGCACCCGAAGCACATCGGGCGACCGCTCGGCATCCCGCGTCGCCCAAGGCCCGAGATCATCGCCCCACTGCACCTCGCTATCGATGCCAACCTCGCTCACAAGGTCCTGCCCGGCCATGCCCGCAGCACCCTTGGCCTGCTCGATCAGCGCCGCATCGCTCACGCGCGCATCATCGGTCAGCGCACCCGGCATCGCACCGGCCGACCGAATCCGCCGCGTCAGCGCCCGCGTGTCCACCTCGGCCAACCCCAGCACGTTGTGCACCGCCAGATACGACGACAGGTCCCCGGTCGCCCGAAAGTTTGAATGCCGCCGCGTCAGCTCTCGCACGACGAAGCCCGACACCTGCACCGCGTCCGACTCGACATCCACCTCGTTGATGCCCGTGTTGCCGATGAGCGGGCACGTCTCGATCAGGATCTGTCCGCGATACGACGGATCGGTCAGCGACTCCTGGTACCCCGACATCGCGGTGTTGAACACCACCTCCGCCGTTACCACGCCGCCGCGGCCGGTCGCGCCAAACGCCCGGCCCCGCACCAGTGTTCCATCCGCCAACGCCAGCCGTCCGGTCTGCATGGGTAGAGTCTAGCTGTGGAGTCGTCGCTCTTCGCATCCAAAGACGCGATCGAGACCCCAGCCGTCACACCAGACTGCTTCGCCCGCGTTGCCGTCGAGCGCAGCCTCGGCCACGGCTCCGAAGCCGCACTCACCTACGCATGCACCCAAGACACCGCTGTCGGCGACCGCGTCCGCGTCCCGCTCGGCAGAGGCAACACCCCAGCCGAAGGCATCGTCGTCACCCGCGGCGGGCCCGAACTCCTGAACGGCTTCGACGCCGCGCGTGTCAAGCCAGTCCTCAATCGCAGCCCGTCCGGACTGCCCGCAGCACTTGTCCAGCTCGCCGCATGGATCAGCGACTACTACTGCTGCCCCCTCGGCATGACGCTCGCCACCATGACGCCGGCCTCCGTCAAGCGCCGCACCGGCGCGCGCACTATCACACTCCTCGACCGCCCCGAGCAAGCCTCCAGCGACGAGCCCAAGCTCGCACCCACCGCCAAAGCCGCGTGGCGCAGCATCGCCGAGCTTTACGCCGACACCTTCCCCATCGAGCCTCGCGCCCTCGCCGACACCATCGGCTCCGCCACGCTCGCGCCGATCAATCGACTCGTGCGCGCAGGCCTGCTCACACAGGTTGAGGCCGAGACCGTGCGCACACGCGAACGCCAGCAACGCCTGCCAACGCCGGCGTCCGCCGACACGCCGCCCGACCCCACACACCAACAAGCCGCAGCGATCGACGGCATCGGTCGCCGCCTCGACGCCTTCGGCGTACACCTGCTCCACGGCATCACCGGCTCCGGCAAGACCGAGGTCTACCTTCGCCTCATCCAGCAAGTCCTCGAAGCCGGCAAGTCCGCGATCGTGCTTGTCCCCGAGATCGCGCTCACCCCGCAAACCTCAGCCCGCTTCCTGCGTCGCTTCGGTGCCGGCAGCGTCGTCGTCATGCACTCCGGCCTCACCGGAAGCCAACGCAACGCCGCGTGGGAAGCCGCCCGGCTCGGCAAGGCACGAGTCGTCGTCGGCGCGCGCTCAGCCGTGTTCGCCCCGCTTGACAAGCTCGGCCTCATCATCGTCGACGAAGAACACGACCCCAGCTTCAAGCAAGACCAACTCCCCCGCTACCACGGCCGCGACGTCGCCATCAAGCGCGCGCACCTGCAAGGCATCCCCGTCGTCCTCGGCTCGGCAACACCCGCGCTCGAAAGCTGGGCCAACGCCCGCGCCGGCCGCTACCGCCTGTGGTCACTCACCGAACGCGTCGGCAGCGCCAAACTGCCAGCCGTGCAGCTCGTCGACGTGCTGAACGAGCGCCGCATCGCTGCCGAACGCAAGCTGCCGATGGGCAACGTCATCGGCCCAACACTCGCCGACGCCATCCGCAGCACGCTCGACAACAGTCGGCAGGTGATGCTGCTGATGAATCGCCGCGGCTTCTCCAACGCCGTCGTCTGCGCATCCCGCACCTGCGGCTGGAAGCTCGACTGCGACCACTGCAACGCCGCGATGGTGCTGCACAAATCCCGCGACCTGCCCAAGCGCGGCGTGCTCAAGTGCCACCACTGCCTGGCCGAGCAAACCGTGCCCACGCAGTGTCCGGCGTGCAGCGGCAAGCTCGTACCGTTCGGCATCGGTACGCAGCAGATCGAAGCCGAGCTCGAAGAGCACTTCGATCTCGAGTTCGGCCGCGACGCCATCCGCCTCGATGCCGACACCATGCAGCGGGCCGGGCACTACTTCGAAGCACTCTCCAAGTTCGAGCGCGGCGAGGCACGCGTCCTGCTCGGCACACAGATGATCGCCAAAGGTCTCGACTTCCCCGGCGTTGGGCTCGTCGGCGTCGTTTCCGCCGATACCTCCCTCAACCTGCCCGACTTCCGCGCCTACGAGCGCACGTTCCAGCTTGTATCGCAAGTCGCGGGACGCGCCGGCCGCGCCGATGCCGAAGGCCTCGTCATCGTGCAAACGCTCGAACCAAACGCCGATCCGATCCGCCTCGCTGCTGCGCACGACTACAAGAGCTTCGCCGAATCGGAACTCGCCGCGCGAGAGGCTGCCGGCTATCCGCCGAGCGCGCGCATGGCCCGCGTTGTCGTCCGCGACAAATCGCTGGACAAAGCACAATCGCGAGCCGATGCTGTCGCCAAACTCCTCCGCCAGAGCATCGCCCCCGGCGTGCGACTCGACGGCCCCATGCCTGCCCCCATCGCACGCGTGGCCGACCATCACCGCATCGCCATCGAGATCATCGGCCCGACGCCGGGTGCGATCCGAGCCACGCTCGCAGCCGCTCGCGACAGCGGCCAATTCAAAAGCGATGCGCACACCGCGGTCGACGTCGATCCGGTAGCGTTGATGTGATGCCGCCCAACTCCGCCATCACACCGACCGAAGTCGAGGGCCTGCGCGTCGTTGTCATGGGCCTCGGACGCTTCGGCGGCGGCGTCGGCGTCACCACTTGGCTCTGCCGAAACGGCGCCGACGTGCTCGTGACCGATCTCGGGAGCGAAGCCGAGCTCGCCGAGCCGCTCAGCGAACTCAAATCCGCCGGCTTCGAGCCCGAGCTGCGACTCGGCGAGCACAACGTCAGCGATTTCACCACCGCCGACCTCGTCGTCGTGAACCCAGCCGTGCCGAAGCCGTGGGACAACCGATTCGTGCGCGCAGCCGAGGCGGCCGGCGTCACGCTCACGACCGAGATCGCTCTGACCATCGAACGGCTGCCCGAGCGCACAGTCGCTGTCACCGGCACCGTCGGCAAGAGCACGACCTGCGCGATGATCCATCACGCGCTGACCGCTGTCGGCGTGCGCGCACATCTCGGCGGCAACCTCGGCGGCTCACTTCTCATCCAGCTCGACGACACGAAAGCCGACGACGCTGTCGTCCTCGAGCTTTCGAGCGCCATGCTGTGGTGGCTCGGCCGCACCGGGCACCTCGCGCAGTGGTCGCCCGCGGTCGGCGTCGTCACCGGCTGCGCAGCCAATCACCTCGATTGGCACGGCACAGCCGACCACTACCGCAGTGCAAAGCAAAGCCTGCTCGATGCGCTCAAGCTCGGTGATTCGGCCCTGCTCGGCCCGACCGTGCACGACTGGCCAACCCCCGCCGGCACGCACCGCATCACGATCGACAGCGACGCCGCTCTTACAGACTTGCTCGTGCCCGGCGCACACAATCAGCTCAATGCAGCCGTCGCAACACAGGCATGCGCAGCGCTCGTTCCGGATATCGATCGTGAGGCCATCGCCGCTGCGGTGCGCATCTTCCCGGGCTTGAAGCATCGGCTCCGGCGTCTCGGTGAGTTCATCACCCCCCGCGGTGCGCGCATCATCGCGTTCGATGATTCCAAATCATCCACCCCCGAGGCTACGGTCACCGCGATTGAATCGGTCGCGCACCTCGGACCGGTCAGGCTCATAGCGGGCGGCTATGACAAGGGCGTCGATCTTTCGCCGATCGCGCAGCACCGGAGCGTGCGCGCGCTATACGCCATGGGCACGACCGGCCCCGCGCTCGTGCGCGCAGCCGGTGAGGACGCCCGATCCTGCGACACGCTCGATGCAGCCGTCGCGTGCGCACTCGACGAGGCAAGCGACGGCGATGTGCTGCTGCTGAGCCCCGGCTGCGCATCGTGGGATCAGTTCGACAACTTCGAGCACCGCGGCCAAGTGTTCGCCGCCGAGGTCTGCAGGAGAACAACATGCATCGGGCCATGATCGCTGCCGCAGCTTGCACGATGTTCGCAGGGTGCGTTGCGGGTTGCGCGTCACGCTCGGACTCGGACGGCGCAACGGCTTCGATTGCGCGGCCGACAGTCGAGGTCTTCCCCGGCGTGCGCGCAGAACCGGACGGCGGCGTCGTCGAGTTCGACGGCTACGTGCCGATCGATTGCCACAACCCCGAGACGCCGGATGTGTATCTCGAAGTTATCGTGTGTGCTGAGGACAGCCGCGAGCACGAGTCGCTGGTGGCGACCGCGCTCAAGCCGTCGCACCTGCACGCAGCCATGCTTCTCGCCGGATTCGAACCGGGCGCGCCCGGCGGTTGGCAAACGGTTGGTGATTCCATCGAAAGCGTGCTGCCGACCGGCGACGCTGTGCGCGTGATGCTCGTCGTCGATGGCCAATGGTCTACGCCGACCGAGTGGATCACCAACGTCGAACCCGGCGGCACCGCATTCGCCGACGCATACAGCCAATCTTCTTGGGTCTTCGCCGGTTCGCGGCCCGTCGATCGCGGCCCGATCCGCTACGACGCCGACGGCACCGGGCAGATCATCGGCCTGCACACGTTTGGTAGCGAGGTCGTGGCTTTCGAGAACGTGCTCAGCCCAGAGGCGTCGATCGAAGCGCCGGAATGGATCGCCGATGCGCGCACGGTCCCGGTGCGTGGCACACCGGTAACGGTCGTGCTGACACGCCAGTAGCGGCTGTATCAGCGCTCGGACCGGATCGTCACTTGCAGCGGCGGGCTGTCTTCGCGAGCGAACTCGACCGTCACTCGGTCGCCGGTCAGCAGGCCTGCTGCGGTCATCAGGCGAACAAGGCTTTCGCTATCGCCGACGCTCTTGTCATCGATTGTGGTGATGACGTCGCCGACACGCACGCCGGCTTCTTCAGCGTCCGAGCCTTCGAGCACGCGAACGACGACGAGGCCGTTGCCGCCTTGGCCGCGGTTCATGATGGCGCCGAACTCGATGAGCCGGTTGTACACATCGCCCGACGCGAGCTCGGTTGTTTCGAACTCGTCGAGCATGACGGTCAGCTCGATGGTCTCGCCCTTGCGCCACACCGTGACCATCAGCGGCTCGCCCGGATAGGTACTCGAAACCAGCGAGCGGAGCACGCCGGTGCCGGTCACGACGATGCCATTGATGTGCGTGATGATGTCGTCGGCTTTCATGCCCGCGCGGTCGGCAGCCCGTCCGGCGACGACAGCCGGCACGACCACGCCGTGCGCGTTGTAGTCGTCGCGCAGGTTGCCGAGCGGATCACGCGAGTTGGGCAGGCTCACGCCGAGGAAGCCGCGACGGACCTCGCCCGAATCGATGAGTTGGCTGACGACCGACTCGATGGTCGCGAGCGGGATGGCGAAGGAGATGCCGGCCGATTGGCCCTCGCTGTCGTCGGTGCCGCGGCCGGTCGCGATGGCGACGTTCATGCCGATGACGCGGCCCTGGACATCGACGAGCGGGCCGCCGGAGTTGCCGGGGTTCACGGCGGCGTCGGTCTGGATGAAGTTGGTGAAGCCGCCGTCGGTGCGGATGGTGTTGGCCGGGTCGCGACCAAGTGCTGAGATGATGCCCTGCGACATGCTGAAGCGGAAGCCGAAGGGTGAGCCGAACGCGAAAACGCGGTTGCCCTGCGATGGGATGACATTGGTTGCGCGTTCAGCGGGGATAAGGCCGTCGCTGTTGTCAGCCCGCAGCACCGCGATATCGGTGAACGGATCGATGCCGATGACCTCGGCTGATTCGCGTCGGCCGTTGGAGAACTGGACATCGATGCTGCGCGCGCCGCGGACGACGTGCGCGTTGGTGACGATGTGGCCGCGGGCGTCGTAGATCCAGCCCGCGCCGGACGAGCCCCTGCCGAAGCCTCGGAAACCGCCCGACGAGCGCACATCGATGTGCACCGTCGATGGTGCGACCTTCTCAGCCACAGCACTCGTCGCGCGGCTGATCCGCTCGAGGATGTCGTCCTCCTGCAGCACGTTGCTCGCGAGCAGCACCCGTGCCTCGGCCTGCGCGTAGCCGACCCGCTGCGAGAGCTTGGGCGTGAGTGCTGCGACGGCGATCGCCACGATGAAGACCACGATTGCCGGGCCGAGGGTGGTGAAGGGTCGCATCGTGCTTGGTTCTCCCTGGCTGGCCGCGGTAGAAGCGGTGAGGATCGCAGCGGTGCACTCACCCTACCGATGTTGGGCGAATCGGCTCATCGGAATCTCGATGTCAGTCTGAACGCTGCACCGGCTGATCTATTCGACCTTGGGTCTGATCGGGGATGCGAAAGCCGGTCTATTTTCGCGTTGCGTTCGGTGCAGCGGACGATTCGGCCTTCATCGAGTATCGCTGGCCTCCGATTTCGCGGCGGGCGACGCGGTCGACCCATGTGCGGCCGGCGTCGGTGATGGCCGAGCCGAGGGCGGCCACGGGCTCGGCGAATCGCGGCGTGTGATCGGTCAGGCCGAGCAGATCGTGGACGACGAGAATCTGGCCGTGGCAATCGGTGCCCGCGCCGATGCCGATGACCGGCACGCTCGTGGCATCGAGCACGCGCCGCGCGACCTCCGGCGGCACGGCCTCGATCAACAGCA
This sequence comes from Planctomycetota bacterium, assembly GCA_039208875.1. Lineage (GTDB taxonomy): Bacteria > Planctomycetota > Phycisphaerae > Phycisphaerales > UBA1924 > JBCCQU01. The sequence goes on along the minus strand of JBCCQU010000022.1, from coordinate 2,884 downwards.
GCACGGCGCCGGCTCGCTCCAGCTCCACAGCGTCGCGGACGATGCGATCGGCGTGGGCCTCGGTGCGTCCGGCCGAGCCGTAGCCCCCGGCCAGCGATGCCGACTGCGGCCGACTGCCGATGTGCGCACAGACCGCAATACCCGCGTGCGCCATCTTGCTGATGAGCGGCGCGAATGACGCATCGACTTCGAGCTTGACCGAGTCGGCCAGGCCTTCGGTCAGAAAGCGACCGGCGTTGCGGATGCCCTCGGCTTCGTCTGCCTGATAGCTCATGAAGGGCATGTCGGCCATCACGTGTGTGCCTGGTGCGCCTCGCTTGACAGCGGCAGTCAGCGCGATCGCGACATCGAGCGGCATGTGGATGGTGCGAGGCAAACCCAGAACGACCTCGGCTGCGGAATCGCCAACCAACAACACATGCACGCCGGCGCGCTCAAGCCAACGCGCTGTTGTCGCGTCGTAAGCCGTCAGGCATGCGAACGGCTCGTTGTCGCGGGCCATGCGTTGCAGCGTGCGGATCGTGACTGGCTTGCGGGCCTGGCCGTTGCTCGACGGGCCTCCGGGCGGCGGGGTGCTCATGCCGGCATCGTAAGCCCCACTGCGGGTACGCTGGGCGGATGCAGCGCGTGGTGACGCCCGAACTGATGGATGACCCCGGGGTCGATCGGGGCGAGCTTCGGCGGTCGCTGGCGTACATCCGGGCTGTGAATCGCTGGCTGGGCGGTTGGTCGATGCTGGAACGCTGGCTGAACGCTTGGCGGGGTGAACTCTCGACCGGCCCGGTGACGCTGCTCGATATCGCGACGGGCTCGGCCGATCTGCCTGTGCGGGCAGTGGCGTGGGCCAAGGCCCGAGGCGTGGATCTGCGGGTGACAGCGGTGGACGTGCACGAGGGCACGCTCGACGAGGCGCGGCGGCACGTGGACGAGGCCGGGGCTGGCGAGCACATAGACGTCGTGAAGGCCGATGCGTTCGAGCTCGTCGATCGCTTCGGCGTGGGGTCGTTCGACATCGTGCATGCCGGGCTGTTTGTGCATCACCTGCGCGAGCTGCCAGCGATGACCATGCTCGCAGCGATGGATCGGCTGAGCAGGCACGGGCTGGTGTGGAACGACCTGATGCGCACGCGCATCGGTTACGCAGCGATCCATGTGATGACGCTCGGCCAGCCGAAGATCGTGCGGCACGATGCGTGCGTGAGCGTGCGCGCGGGCTTTGCGCTCCGTGAAGCGAAGTCGATGGCTGTGCGCGCCGATTGGCACGAACCCAAGCTGGTGTCGAACTTCCTGACCCATCGCTTCAGCATCGGCAGTTGGCGATGACGGCCGACGCATTTGTCATCGGTGGCGGGCCGGCGGGCTGCGCGTTCGCGATCGAGGCTGCGCGCGTCGGGTTGCGCGTCGCGCTGGCAGAGCGTGGGTCGTTCCCGCGGGCCAAGGTGTGCGGCGAGTTTGTCTCGCCGGCAGCGACGGGCGATCTCGAAGCACTGCTGAGCCCGAAAGAACTGCAACGATGCGGCGCACCGCGCGTGGATCTGCTGACGCTCGAAGCCGGCGAGCGATCGATGACGTGGTCGATGCCGAAGCCGGCGTGGGTGCTCTCGCGGGCGACGCTGGACGCGGAACTGCTGCAGCGTGCGCGCGAAGCCGGCGTTGACGTGCGCGAGAAGTGCGGCGTGGCCGCGGTCGAGCACGACGCTGACGCTGTGTTGGTGCGTCTGCGCGGTGGCGAAGACGTGCGCGCGAAGTGCGTGGTGCACGCGGACGGCTCGGGTCGGCTGGATGCTGCCGGGCCGACGAAGGTGGATCGGCATGTGCTTGGACTGAAGTGCCACATGCGCATCGCGGGCGGGGTGCAAGGCCTCGCGATGCGCGCAGCGGGCGGCGCTTATGCGGGACTCGTCGGCATCGAGGGTGGGCTCGCGACGTGTGCGCTCGTTGCTCGTACTTTGCTAGTGCGGAAGTTCGGCAACGATCACGACGCGCTGCTGGCTGCGATCTGGCCGAGGCTGGCGGACGCGGAACGAGTGGGCAACTGGATGACGTCGCCGGTGCCGCGTGCGATGTATCGGCGGGCGTCGTGGTTGCGGTCTTTCCGCATTGGCAATGCGGGGGCTGCGCTCGATCCGGTCGGGGGCGAGGGCATCGGCAATGCGCTGTTTGCGGGGAAAACACTCGCAGCATCGCTGATGGAGCACGGCGTGCAGGAGACAGGCTTGCAGCGCGCGCAGGCGGAGCTTGCCGAGGCGTATCGCAAGCGGTTTCGGCTGCGGATGGCGGCGTGCCGGGCTGCAGCCTGCACGCTGATGCGGCCCGGGCTTGCGGTGCCGCTGGTCGCGGCGTTGTCGCTGCCGGGGCTGGCTTCGGTCGGTGTTTGGCCGTGGTACGCGTTGACGGGCAAGGGCTGACTCACCCTGAGCACAGTCTCAAAGCGGGCCTCAAACCGGCGCGCCCTCACGCATGAGATTGAAGATCTCGGCCGGTGTATCCGCAGCGTAGATCGACTCGCGGAAGGCTTCGTTGTTCATCAAGCGGCTGACCTGAGCGAGCGCATCGATGTGGTCTGCCATGCGGCTTGTCGGGCTTACGAGTAGCACGATGAGTTGCACGGGTTTTTTGTCGATGGCTTCGAAATCGATGGGGGTTGCGGGCTTGCCGATCGCGATGGCGAGATCGCCCATCGACGGGTGCTTGCCGTGCGGGATGGCGAGGCCGAGCCCGATGCCGGTGGTCTTGGTCTGCTCGCGTGTCCAAACCGCTTCGGTGACGGCTTCGGGATCGCCCACTTTGCCATGGCCCGCGAGGAGATCGACGAGCTCTTTGATCACACCGTGTTTGTCGCCGGCCTGCAGCGGACAACGGATGCAGTCTTCGGTCACGATGT
>JBCCQU010000021.1:0-13102 GCA_039208875.1 Planctomycetota bacterium | reverse complement strand
CTTGCAACTCGGCGAACTCCGCCGGGCCGAGCAGACCCGCGAACGCATGCTCCGCGAACTGGTGCGGCTGGAGCGCCGCATCGATGCGCTCGCCACAGCCGCGCCCGACGACGCCGAGCAGGCAGCATTCGATCTCTGGGCCGACGACATCGAGACCGTCGGCGGCAGCGTCGTCGTCACCGATGCAGAGGGCAACGCAATCGCCGATCTTGTCATCACCCAGCCCGACCTCGAACGCTGGCTGATGGATGCCGGCGTCGAGAAGCGTGACGCCGCCAACGAGCCCAGCGAGTGAGCAGCCGAACACGATGACGCTTGTTCTCGGCATCGAAACCTCATGCGACGAGACAGCCGCAGCGGTTGTCGAAGACGGCAAGATCGTGCGCTCAAACGTGGTCGCGTCGCAGCACGAACTGCACGCCGAGTACATGGGCGTGGTGCCGGAAGTCGCGAGCCGCGCGCACGTCGAAGCCATCCTGCCGATCATTCGGCGTGCGCTGCACGATGCAGACCTCACGTTGGCTGACATTGATGCGATCGCGGTCGGCCACCGGCCGGGCCTCATCGGCTCGCTGCTGATCGGCGTTGCCGCTGCCAAAGCTCTGAGCTGGTCGCTCGGCATCCCGCTCATCGCGGTCGACCACGTGCATGCGCACTTGTACGCGGGCTTTCTTCGCGATGCTCCTCCAGCCGACAACATTGAGATGCCTCACACCTTCCCAGCCCTCGGCCTTGTTGTCTCCGGCGGTCACACCTCGATCTACCGCATCGATGCGCACTGGCAGCTCACGCGTGTCGGCGCGACCATCGACGACGCGATCGGCGAAGCGTTCGACAAAGCCGCGACCATGCTCGGCCTGCCGTATCCCGGCGGACCGAATCTCGACCGGCTCGCGCGCACAGACAACGCGAATGACCGCGCGTTTGACCTGCCGATCTCGCGGCTCGGTCGCGATTCGCTCGATATGTCATTCAGCGGACTCAAGACCGCCGTGCTCTACGCCATCAAGGGCAGGCCCAATCGCGATGGCTCGTACGACCGATCGCTCGACGACATGCCGCCCGACCAACGGCGCGACCTCGCCGCCAGCTTTCAGCGTGCCGCGGTGCGTGCTGTCATCCTCAAGCTTGAGCGCGCGCTCGATAGCAATACCGCCTGCAGCGCAATCGTCGCTGGTGGCGGCGTCACCGCCAACTCTCGACTCCGCAGCGAGCTCGCAGCACTCGCCGAGCGCCGAAGCCTGCCGCTCGTCATCCCGGCGATGGACTACTGCATGGACAACGCCGCGATGATCGCCGGCCTCGGCAGCGTGCGACTCGCCGAAGGCGAGCGCGCAACGCTCGACCTCGCACCCGTGCCGACCACAGCATGCTGACGCCACCGACCGGCAAGGCACCCGCGTTCGTCGATCGTCCGCACCCCGCGACGCTGCGCGGCGATGAACTCCTCGCGCAGTGCGAGCTCGGCCGCGGTCGCGGTGGGGGCCCCGGCGGTCAGCATCGCAACAAAGTGTCGACGCTTGTCATGCTCACGCACCGCGAGACCGGCGTGCATGCGCAGGCCGGCGAACGCCGATCAGCCCGCGACAACCAGCGCGTCGCGATAGACAGGCTTCGGCATTCGCTCGCAACATATGTGCGCACATATGTGCCCATCGGCGACGCCCGCTCCGATCTCTGGCGCAGCCGAGTGCCCAAGCAGCAGATCGTCGTAAGCCCACGGCATGCTGACTTCCCATCCATGCTCGCCGAAGCGTTGGATGTCATATGGGCGGCAGACCTCGACCACAGCACCGCTGCGCTCCGACTCGTCTGCACACCGACGCAGCTTGTGCGCTTGCTGAAGGACTACCCACCCGCCCTTGGTGCACTCAACGAAGCCCGCATCGTTCGCGGCATGCCCCGGCTGAAGTGATCAATCGCCGTAACGCTCGCGGAGCTTGCCGCTGAGCCGAAGGATGAGGTGCGCGCGCTCGGTCAGCTCGACCCAATCGTTGACCGTCGCAGCGATTTCATCTGCCGGGACCGACCCGCCGGGCACCGGGCACGACGCGCCGAGTGCTTTGTCCGCCAGTGCGCGGTATCGGCTGAGTGTTCGATCGCCCTCGATTGCGACCGGCTCGAAGTCTTCGTTCATGTAGATGACCACCGGCACGCGCATGCCGCCGCACACCTTTATCTGTGCAGCGAGGTCGCTGTGCTCGTCGCGGTCGACGAGCTTGAGGTGCATCTTGCCGTTGGTCGCGCGGGCGATGTGATCAAGCATCGGTACTTGTTGCACGCAGTCGCCGCACCATGTGCCGCTGGAGACGAGCACCGGCATGGTGCGCACAAAGCCGCCGAGCACCGCCTTGTGCGCATCGGTGAGGCTGACCTTGCTGTGAAAGTTGTTCCAGCCGTCTTGGTGCGCTTCGGTGCCGGTCGCGACATAATCGTCGTAGTTGTGGCCTGCCTCAAACTTGGCTTTGAGCATTGCGGGATCGAGCATGTGTTACCTCGTGACTCGGGATTACCAGCGTTCGTCGTCGTTCTTGGGGGCCATGTGCCACGGGTCGCTCGACACGCCGTTGATCGTGGTGCCGCCCTGCACGTTGTTCTTGACGTACGGCAGGAAGCTCTGCGGGAAGATCGCGGGCTGATGGCTCACGGTGTCCAGCTTCTTGACAGCATCGTCGCTCAGCGTGACATCCAACGCAGCGATGTTGGCGTCGAGTTGTTCCAGCGTGCGCGCGCCGATGATGGTGCTCGATACGCCGTCGCGGGCCTGCACCCATGCGAGCGCAGCCTGCGCTGGCGTGCAGTCCGCTTCCTTGGCGACTTCGATCAGCACATCGACGATGTCCATGTTGCGATCGTTGAGGTTGTTCTTCACCCAGTCGCCGCGGCCGGGATCGACGCTGTCCTTGTTCGCACGCGTGTACTTGCCCGCCAGCACGCCGCCCTTGAGCGGGCTCCACGGTGTCACACCCATGCCAAGCTCCTGGGCCATCGGCATGAGCTCGTTCTCAACCGTGCGCTCAACGAGCGAGTATTCGATCTGCAGCGCGATGATCGGCGCGTAATGGCGTGCATCGGCAAGCGTCTGCGCTTGTGCGCACTTCCACGCGGGCGTGTCGCTGAAGCCAACGTATCGGATCTTGCCAGCCGTCACGAGGTCGTCGAATGCGCGCATCGTCTCGTCGATCGGCGTGAGATGATCCCAGAAGTGCATCCAGTACAGGTCGATGTAATCGGTCTGCAGCCTGCGGAGGCTTTCTTCGCACGCAGCGACAATGCTCTTGCGATTGGCCCCGCCGCCGTTGGGGTCGCCGGTGAACATGTTGCCGAGAAACTTGGTCGCGATGACGAGGTGTTCGCGCTTGGCGGGGTGCTTGCCGATGTGGTCGCCGATGATGGCCTCGGAGTGGCCCTTGGTATAGATGTTGGCGGTGTCGATGAAGTTGCCGCCGCGCTCGATGAAGCGGTCGATCACCTGGCACGAGACATCGACATCGGAGCCGAACTTGGCATCTTTGCTCGGGTCGGACCAGTCGAGGCCGAAGGTCATGGCCCCGAGGCAGAACGGGCTGACGCGCAGGCCGGAGCGGCCGAGCGTGACGTAGTGGTCGAGCGGCATGGTGATCTCCTGTTCAGCGGGTAGGCTAGGCGACGCAACCGTGCGGAGGGCTGGGCATGCCGAGCATCGAAACCGTTCGTGGCAGACTGATCGACGACCGTGGGCGTCAGCACGATGCCAAGCCGATCGATGCGTTTGTTGGGCGAAGCCTGCCATCGCGGGACGGCGACCAACCGAGTCGCGATGCGGTGCGCTTCGTTCGGGCGTGGCGGACAGTCTTGAAGTGGGAACCGTTCGCGGCCAGCGCGATCCCACTTGGGCTCGGCTTTGGTGCGATGACAGCGGTCATCACGCGTGATGAATGGCGGACCGCCGGCCGCGAGATCACGCTGCTCGTCACTGTCATTGTCGTTGGGACGCTGCTGAGCGGTTGGCTGATTCGCAGACACTGCCTCCGCCTGCGACGAAGCTTGTCATCGCTACCGACGACGTGCTTGGTTTGCGTGTACGACCTGCGCAGCATCGAGCTGGACGACGATGGCTGCAAGGTGTGCCCGGAGTGCGGTGCTGCGTGGAAGTTCTACGACTGAAGCACGAATCAACGTGTCACGGAGGAAACAGGTGACGCGAAAGAGCGCTGATCGCTTTGAAGATTTGCCGGGCCGGATCCAGGACGATCGTGGCGAATGGCATCAGCGAGTTGGCGTCGACGAGCGCACCGACATTGCCGCGGTATCGGCAGACGTGTACCGGTATAGGCGTGATGCCCGCGACTCTTACAAGCAATCCTGGGGTTGCGCACTCATCGCAATGGTTGGGTTCGGAGCGTTGGTCATTACCTACTTTGTTCGGAGCCTCATTGCAAACGATGTGTTCCTCATGGTTTTTCAGCTTGCTATGTTCGTCTGGGTAGTTCGATTCTACTTGCGAGCTCGGCTTCGGAACGCGCACGCCAAGCCGGAGCGGTCGGGTGAACTGGTTCCGGCGTGCCTCGCGTGTGCGTACGACCTCAGAGGCATTGATGAACACGACGACGGCTTTACGGTGTGCCCCGAGTGCGGTGCGGCGTGGCGGGTCGATGCATTTTTCAGCCCCGCAGGATGATCGTGCGTTGAGCGATTACGCTATGCGAGTGCGAGGGCTTGGTTTAGTCAGGCGGGGGATCACCGATGACCGAGGGATCAAGGTCAGGCGGCGCGTGTCCCCCGTGTTTTCGAATACGCCGGGTCTGAAATCTGAAATCGATCGGCGTCGTGCGATCTGGCAGGTCCGACGAGCTCTCAAGTCGCGAGTGACGTTGTCAATTCAGCGAGGTGTGGCTGCATGCTCGGGTGTTGTCCTGCTTGTTTTCTTCTGGTGGTGGGTGCTTCCGTCGAGCGGGACGGAGAGTGAAAACTGGACTGCTGGAGTTTGGTTCCACCTAGCGGCCGGGGTCGCATTCTTCGTAGCCTCGTTCCTTCGACAGTACTACATGTTCGTGCTTAAAGTCCAAGGCCGTCGCGGCATGGAAGATCCGTTGTGTCTCGCCTGTGGGTACGACCTTGCAAGTCTGGATGCGGAAGCCGATGGCTGCACGGTGTGCCCGGAGTGCGGCGCAGCGTGGAAGTTCTACGAGCAAGCAGCGAGCGATGGGCGCAACGAAAAACCGAGGGACTCGGGTCCCTCGGCTCGTCCATAGTGTGAAGATTGCTAGCTCGCGTTGCCTCGTCCCTCGCGCTCCGGGCTCGTTGGCGGCACGATTTGTCGCGTCGAGTGATTAGCTATCGAGGAAGGTCACGACGCCGGTCTCGAGGTCGTAGACAGCTCCGACGACCTTGAGCTGGCCGTTGGCGACGCGCTCGGCGAGCACGGGGCTGCGGCTCTGGATGTCGGCCACGGTCTGCTGCACGTTCAACTCGGTGACGCGGGCCACGAGCGAGGCATCACTGCTCTTGCCCTGGCCTGCCACAGCACCGGCGGCTGCGATGGCCGGGCGGATGTTGGCGAGCGTGTCGGTGAGGTTGCCGAGGCGGACATCCTCGATGGCGCCGATGACGGCGCCGCACGAGGTGTGACCCATGACGATGATGAGCTTGGAGCCGGCGGCTGCGGTCGCGAACTCCATGCTGCCGACCATGTCGGTGTTCTCGAAGTTGCCAGCAACACGGCCGACGAAGATGTCACCGATGCCCTGGTCGAAGATGATCTCCGGCGGGACGCGCGAGTCGAGGCAACTCAGCACAACGCTGTGCGGGAACTGACCGCTCGCGGTGGCCTTGGCTTGGTCTTGCCAGTTGCGTTCGGTGAGGTTGCCCGAGACGAAGCGTGCGTTGCCTGCCTTCATCGCGGCGAGGATGGCGTCGGGCGTGAGCGACTGCTGCGCCTCGGCTGTCATCACGTCGGAACCATCGGCGACGTTGGCTGTGCTCTCGCAGCCGACAAGCGTTGCGAGGCTGGTCGCGATGCCCGCGGCCGCAATGGTGCGAAGTGCAAAGGACATTGTGTCGGAGCGCTTCATATCGTGTTCCTTTCGGCTGCGATTTGCTTGTTGCAAATGCACTTTCAATACCCTGTTCGCAACGGCTTTCGTTGCGCGCAGGGTGATATCCGAGAGGTAAGTTGTGGGCTAGGCGCGTGTGCCGAAAACTCGACATGCGCGCGCGAGTTTTGATCGAAATCGTGCGCGCGTTACACGTTGATCTGACTCAGGATCGTTCTGTCCGTGATCTTGTCGTCGGCTGCGAGCATGATGGCTTTGCTGATGATGATGGCGAGTGTTCGGTCGCCCTCGAACAGCAAGCCGTGGGAAGGCCGCGCGTGAGCGTTTGGAAATAGACTCGTGCTATGAGACTGCTGTTTCTGCCTGGGCTTGCTGCTGACGGAGACCTGTTTGCTGAGCAATTGCGCGCGCTCGGGCCGAGCTTTCCTGGCTCGAAGGTGTTGCCTTGGATCAAGCCGAATCGGGGCGAGCGGCTGGAGGCGTATTGCGAGCGGCTCGCGGCGACGATCGATGCGGGCAGGCCGTTCGCGTTTGTCGGTTTCAGCTTTGGCGGCATGGTCGCGCAGGAGATGGCCAAGCATCTGCGTCCGCGGCCTCGGGCGATCGCTCTCGTCTGCGGCGTCCGCGGACGGCATCAGTTCACCGGCGAGTTCGCCCGCAACGAGCTGCTCGGTCGGCTGACGCCGGGGTTTGCTCAGCGGCTTGCGTACAGGCCCTTCGCAAAGCAGTTCGCCAAGCGATGCGGCCTCGACGAGCAGCAGGCACGCCGGCTCGGGGACATGGCTGCTCGGAACGACCCGGCGTTCTTCAAATGGTCGGGCAAGGCCTGCGCGAAGTGGTGTGCTGAGCCCAGCGTGCCGCCCGAAGTCCGCGTCCGCCACATCCACGGCGAGCTAGACGACGTGATCCCGGACGTGCGCAGCGAGGCGGATGTCACGATCGTCGGCGGGCACCATCTCATCACGTGGACGCACGCAGCCGAGGTCAGCGCGTTCATCCGCGAGACGGTCGCGTAGAACACGACGGCCACACGCCTGCTCTCGTGCGTGGCTGCGGCAGTTTTTGCCGAGTGTGACATCTATTGAGTGTCGTCGTGAGGTGACTACATCAGCGGTGCGCATCGATCGAGCATCACAATTGGTGCGGCGTTCAGACTTCCCTGCAGCGTGAGTTGTGCAGGATGAGCCGACCGTGCGGGCGGTCGATATCCGGAGTGCTGGCCGGGAGTCGGCCACCACGACCGAAAGGCTTGTCCATGAACGGCAACGAAATCTGCGAACGTATCCGCGAGTTCGATCTTGACACCCTCAAGAGCTCGCTGAGCGAAGCGCCCGAGCCGGAGTCGGGGCCGTCGAAGGCCGAGCTGATCGAACAGACGATCGAGTGGTTGACCGGCTTGCAGGACAACCTCGTCGGCCTGATCGAGAAGATCGGCGAGGGCGAAGACGTCGAGATGGCACTCGCGATCCAATACGTCGAACTCAAGAGCCGTTGGATCTCGTTTAACACGCAGCTCAATTACGAGATGTTCCGTTCCGGTCAGCCGAGCATCGAGACGATGCTGCGCGGCACCGCGATCAGCACGTTTCTTGCGCACATTGAGCCGCTGCTCAAGCCCGCGGACATCGACCAGATCACAGAGTTCCTCGCGCAGCCGTTGTCGAGCGCTGCGTAAACGCCCGGCGTTGTCACTCCGGTCATGCTCCGGAGAACGTATCCGAAGAAAGGAAAGCCATGACCGAAGCCACGACTATGGAAAGTCTGGAGCAGCAATTGGTTGCGCTCTACAGCGAGCGTGAGCAGCTCTCGAATCGATTCGGCGCGTCGTCTGCAGACGACATTATCGCGATGGTCGAGAATCTTGAAGCTCAGCTGACGGATTTCTACGACCGCTTCGGTTCGCACGCCGGCTTCGACGATGCCGAGTCGATCATCATGCTCAGCCGCATCCGCGAGCTGGGCGAGACGCTTGACCCCATGTACTCCAAGAAGTCCGTGCACTTCTTCATCGAGAACGACAAGCCCGTGCTCCGCGCCGAGTGGAGCGAGTCCATCAGCAACGGAGACGAGCAATGACCACGATGCCCCAGACCCCCACGACCCCGGCAGCCCCCGTAGCGGCACCGAGCGGCACCTTTGTGCCTGCGGAGCTGTTCAACATGCTCGGCAACCTGAGCCGCGCCGACGCCGACGCGTGCGACTTCGGCGTGATCAAGGTCGATGACTCGGGCCGCATCCTGCTCTACAACCGCTACCAGTCCGAGCTCGGCGGCGTGCCGGTGCCGAGCGCAGAGGGCAAGGTGTTCTTCACGCAGATCGCGCCGTGCACGAACAACGCGCTGTTCTTCGGCACGTTCAAGAAGGGCGTGGCTGCCGGACAGCTCAACGTGAGCTTCCCTTACACGTTCACGTTCAAGATGAAGCCGACCAACGTGAAGATCCACATGTACCGCGACCCGGCCAGCAACAGCAACTGGGTGTTTGTCGCCCGGGCCTGAAGTTGACGCTCCATCCAGCCGCACCGGCGTCCCGGCGGGGACGTCGGCGCTTTATGCAACCGCAAGCCGGCCAGCACCGGCAACTGAGAGAACTTCTGCACGATCGGTTGCGAGGTCGTGCGTCGCCGCTCGTCATCGGGCGGGGCTTCGCTGTTCCGGCCGCGACGCTCTGGGCCGGTGCGCGCGCATGGGTGCACGCGTTTCGGGCTGCCGGGCTTGCACCGGGCGATCGAGTCGTGCTCGGCATCGAGCGATCGCCCGCACACATCATGGTGACGATCGCGTGCTGGTGGGAGGGCTTGATGCTTTGCCCGATCGCGCCCGCAACTGACGCGGGCCAAGCGCTCGTCGAGTTCGACGCACGGCTCGCGGTGGCAAATCAACTCGGCGCTTGCACGCCCGACGCGGGAGGCGGCCCACCTGCGAAGCTGGGTGTGCTGCGGGAAGCTGCGGAGCCCACACCTGATATCGCCATGCTGCTCACAACGAGCGGCACCTCCGGGCATGCAAAGCGTGTCGCGTTGTCGTGGATGAATCTCGTTGCTCAACTGTCATCGCATACTGCGATGCTCGGCGATGAACGCGCAGAGCGTGCGATGTCGGTGCTGCCTTGGCATCACGCGTTCGGCTTATTGGTTGATCTCTGGCCGCGCCTGCTGTCCGGCACGACCATCTACGTCGATGAAGGCGATGGCCGCGACGTGGCGTCAATCGCTCATCAGCTCGCGAAGCACAACATCACGCACGTGAGCATGGTGCCGCGACAGGCAAGTTTGCTTCTGGCGTGCCAAGTGTCCGAACACATGCATCACAAGCTCGGTGGTGTGGTCGGTGGTGCCCCAGTGAGTGCGGCGCTTGCTGAGTCGCTGGCTCGGACTCGCTTGCGGGCGGGTTACGGCCTCACAGAAGCATCGCCCGGTGTCACGCTCGGCGAGCCGGGCGAATGGCACGCGGGGTGGCTCGGTCGTCCGCTCGGTTGTGAAGTGCGCATCGTTGACGGTGAGTTGCATGTACGCGGGCCGAACGTCGCAGCGGGATATTGGCGAGGTCGGCGCGGCACGCCGGGTCGCTTTATCGAGGCGGATTCGGACCGATGGCTCGCGACGCAAGACCTGGTCGAGACGATTGACGGAGCAGCGCCGAAGCACGGCCTTCGGTTCATCGGCCGAGCAGACACACGGTTCAAGCTCGACAATGGCCGAATGATCGACACGCCGGCGATGGAGGCCGCGTTGTCCGCAGCGTTCCCGGAACTCGAGCCGATTGTCTTCACCGGCGGCGGTCGACATCTGACAATCGCGATGATTGGGCAGGGCGCGTGCGCGACCGAAGCAAGCGTCGCTCAGATTCTCGGTAGCAGTGCGCGGCTTGTGGATGCTGTCGTCGCCGTCGCCGACGATGGCCGCCTGCGCACCGCCAAGGGCACAATCAGACGTGACGCGGTCCGCCAGCAAGTCACGCGTTCGCATGCAGCCTTGGCTGCCTGATATCAAGCGGGAAGCGTTATCAATGCAATACACGCACGCCATCACGGACGCAACTGTTGAACCAAAGCAAGGTGCTCCCAACATCGGCGGAAACATCAAGGCCGGCGTCGAGTTTGGGCCAGAACATCGGTTGCGATGCGAGGACATCGAGAGCGTTGCTCTGAGCCGACGAGCAACGAGCTTTAGCGAGTCATCGCTTGAGGCCATGCGGTCTTCAGCGGACATCCTCCGAGCAGCGCACGAACGCGGCGATGAGATCTACGGCCTCACGACGGGCTTTGGGCCCCACGTCAAGTACGATGCGGATGACGACATCATCGCGCAGGGCTGCGGATTGATCGCACACCTTGGTGCGGGCTGGGGCCAGCTCGCAAGCCGCGAGGTTGTGCGCGCAACGATGGCTGCACGCTGCCAGGCGCTTGCCCAAGGAAGGTCGGGCGTCGCGGTCGATGCAGCGCTGGCTCTGCACGCGTTGCTTGAAGCCGACATCACACCCGCTGTGCCGGAGGTCGGATCGGTCGGGGCGAGCGGCGATCTGATTCCGCTCGCGCACGTCGCTCGAGTCATGACTGGCGATGGTCGCGTGTTGTGCGAAGATGGCTCCGTGCGCGCAGCGTCGGAGGTGCTTGCAGAGCACGGGCTGCAGCCGATCGCTCTCACGGGCCGAGACGCGCTGGCTGTTGTCAACGGCACGAGCTTCATGACTGCTTATGCACCTCTGGCTGTTGCGCGCGCCGAGCGTTTGCTCGCGGTCGCTGAGGATCTGACGGGATGGGCGTTCCGGTCGCTCGCCGGTCGGGCCGAGTGCCTTGATGACCGATTGCACGAAGCCCGTGGGCATGTTGGCCAGATTGCGAGCGCTGCAAACATCGCAGCGGCCGCAGCTGGTGGGCCAGAAGATACCTCGCGGCCGTTGCAGGAGGTGTATTCACTCCGCTGCGCGCCGCAGTTCCTCGGTGCGTGTCGTGATCAACTCAGCCATGCGCGCACGCTGATCGAACGCGAGCTGTCGGGCGTCAACGACAATCCGGTGGTGTGCGGCACTGTGGAAGACCCGGCGGTGCTGCATGGCGGAAACTTTCAGGGGCAGCAGGTTGCGTTTGCTGCGGATGCTGCGAACAGCGCGATCACGCAGATGACGCTGCTTATCGAACGGCAACTCGATGTTGTGCTGAATCCTGAGCTGAACGGCGGTGCGCCGCTGTTACTGGCTTGGCAGCCCGGCGCAACGAGCGGTATGGCGGGTGCACAAATCACAGCGACCGCGATCGCTGCTGATGTTCGCCGCAACAGCACGCCCTCAGCAGTGGCGACGATGCCAACCAACGGCCGCAATCAAGACGTCGTCTCGATGGGCACGATGGCGGCGCGCGTCGCCTACGAGCAAACCGATCGGGCGGCTGCGGTTCTGGGCGTCTATGCCATCGCGTTGACGCAGCTCGATTATCTGCGCGCGCACGGGCGGGCACCCGGAGAACGGGTTGGCCCGCCCGCATGGCTCCCGGATGTCCAGGGTTTCGCTGAGGATCGGCCGTTGTTTGACGACATCAATCGGCTGGCTGCTGTGTTCGTTCAGCCGATGGCTAGCTGAGGCATCAGGCTTCGAGACCGACAAAGCTGAACGGTGGCCAAGGCCCGATGAGGGTGCCCGGCAAAGTCGATGACGCGACAAGGTCTTGAAGCCTGTGCGCATCGGCGTCGCGAATGAGAACTGCGACGGACGCAGCGTCGGCCGATGGAACTGTGCGCACGTCGGTTGCGATCGGTGCAAGTTGCTTTGCCCACGCGGTGGCTGTCGGAATCAGATCCTCGCGGATGTCGGTCTGCATCGCGAGCGACGTGCGACGGCTGTCGAGGTAGCTGCGGCCTGAGTCGTCGGCCGAAGAAATCGAATGTGTAGCAACAAGTGTTGGTTCGGTGATTCGGATCGACCATTCGCTACAGGCGTTGAACTTGTCGAGCAGCCGGTTGAAACGCTGTGTGCCGCTGCGAAGGAGCCGAGTGACCTTTGTCTCGGTCAGTGGTTCGGCCGACGCCTGCGCGGGAATCATGGTTTGATGCTCAGCGAGCGCACAGATGACGTCCATAAACGCTGCGGGATCATCGAGCGGGTTGCCGGTGCGACTGACAAACGCAGTGAGGCCGTCGTGGTCGATGGCGGTGAGCAAGGTTGAGAGCTCTGGTGGCACTGTTGCGGGCGCACGAGCGATGCCGTAGAGATGCATCAGGCGTCGTCCGTGTCGGTGTCGTCGTCGGTGCTGCCGAGTTGCGGACAGAAGCTGTACGGTGCCCAGGGGCCGGAGAGCTCGAGATGGATGCCCTCGGCGTCGAGCAGTGCTGCAGCTTCGTCGAGTGTGCTGTCGAAGGCTGCGCGCACATCGCGGTGGATGAGCAGGGCGACGTGTGCGATGGTCCAACGTCCCGAGTCTTCGTCGGCCTCGACCACACGCCGTTCGACCGCGTCGACGATGCACGGGTCGATCTGATCGAGCAGATCGTCGACGAGGGCAAGGGCGTGGTCTTCAGCGAAGCGTTCGGCTTCGTCATCCATGCGGCGGGCGCGGAGGTAGGCAGCTCCGCCACCGGTATTGGTGCGTTCCCGAGCGATGGATGCGCGCGCTTGAGCAATGGCTGCGTCGCGATCGACCCATGCCTTGATGGACCACTCGTCGCAGTCTGCTGAGGTTGCGAAGAACTCAGTGATGTCGTCGGCGTGCTCGGCGAGCGTTTCGGCGATGCGGTCGGAGGATGTGAAGACGGAGCCGAAGCCGATTGGCATGATTGGTGCGCGCGCGGCGGCTTCTTGGAGGATCGATTCGTGGCGGGCGGCACGCGGGCTGAGCCATGTGACGTCCTGGAGCCGAGCGTCGGCGTCGTCACCGATGAACATCGTCGCAGGGACATATATAATGATGGCATCGAAGGTGCCGAGTGGCTCGACGCGGGCGGCTTGCTCCGGCTCGAGGCCCGTTGATGTGAAGCCGGTGAGTGCGCCGCGCGGGGCGAAGCCGACGAGATAGACGACGGACTCGATCGGGCTTGTGTCGGTCGGGGTCATGCAGCCTCTCCGTCACGCGATGCT
>JBCCQU010000020.1:0-13315 GCA_039208875.1 Planctomycetota bacterium | reverse complement strand
CGCGGCCGAACCAAGGTGCATTCGCTCACCGCGGACGCTTTGGAGGAAACCGTCAATCCTTGGCTCCAGCCATATTTCAGGGGAAACCAGCGATGAAGATGTACATCAAGAGCATGATGGTCGACGATCAGCAAAAGGCGCTCGATTTCTACACCGGTACTCTCGGATTTCAGGTGAAGCACAATATCCCCATCGGCGAACATGCCTGGATCACTCTGGTGTCCAAAGAGGAAGTGGACGGCGTCGAACTCTCGCTTGAACCCAACGCGTATCCCGCCGCACGAACCTTTCAAGAATCGCTTATGGAGGATGGCATTCCGTGGACCGCCTTCAGCGTCGATGATCTTGATGCTGAAGTCGCCCGTCTGGAAAAACTGGGGGTGACCTCGGCCGACTCACCGACGAGGAATTCGCCGTCATTCAGCAGCACCCGGTCACCGGTTATGCGCGCATGATCTCGCTCGATGTCGAAGAGCAGCCGGTGCTCGATCTCATCTGCTACCACCACGAGCGAGTCGACGGCCTCGGCTATCCGTTCGGTCTCCGCGGCGATGACATCCCGCTGAGCGCACGATTCTTTGCGGTCGTCGACACGTTCGACGCCATGACAAGCCACCGCCCGTATCGGCACGAGGTCGGCAAAGACGCAGCCGACCGAGCCATCGTCGAGATCAAGTCAGGCATCGGCACCCGCTACGACCGCGAGGCGGTCGACCTCTTCGCATCGCTCTACGACGAAGGCCGCCTCGATTGGATCCTAAATTACTTCAACGACGGCAGCGAGATACCAGCCTTCTGCACCACCGCAGAGATGCCGTCCAGCAAGTAGCGACGCTCAAAGCCCCGCGAGCTTGCGTAGCTTGCGATCAAGGCCCGCCGGCACAGCCATCACACTCAGCCGCGACTGCCGAGCGAGTGCGAAGTCAGCAAACGCATCATCGGCTTTGATGTTGGCCAGCGTCGCTTCGTCCTTGCTCGCAGCCTTGGCCGGCGCGATGTCGATCAGCACAAACTTCGGCTCGCCCGCAGCGGTTTCACCCGGATTATCCGGATCCGGATACGCCCCGCGCACCACCTTTGCCAGCCCAACGATGCGACGCTCGTTGCCGGTGTGGTAGATCAGCGCTTCGTCGCCTTTCTTGATGCTGCGCATGCATTTCTGGGCGGCAGCGTTCTTTACGCCGTCCCACGGTTCACGCTTGTCGCGCACCAGATCGTCGTAGCTGTAGTCATCGGGCTCGGTCTTGAGAAGGTACGTGGCCATGCGCACAAGCTACCGCGATGCTTGCCTCGCTGTGCGCATGAAAAACGCGGGGCCGAACCCCGCGCTTTCGTTGATTAGTTTGCGAGGAGCGATCAGCCTTCAGCCGAGTTGCCGTTCTCGGTCGAGACAGCGAGCTGAGCGTCCTTCTCGCACGAGGTCTCGCAGTCGACCTTGTCGCTGCAGTCGGTCTTGTCGGTGCAGGTCTCAGCAGCCGTCAGGATCGCCGTGGACTTCGAAGCCTTGTCCGAGCACGACGAGCCGCAGCTGCCCTCGGTCACAACCTCCGTCGACACGAGCTGCAGGGCGACGCCGCCGCTCTTCTCGCCGTCACAAGCGGTGTCGCACGAGGTTGCGCAGTCCTTCGTGTCAGCGACGAGCGTCGATGCGCCCATCGAGCACGGGGCGTCGCACGACTCGGCGCAATCGCTCTTGCCCGCGACGAGGGTGCCCTCGCTGTCGCAGCTATCGCCGCATGCGTCGGCACAGTCCGAGCCGGCGTCGGCGACGGTCGTGGTGTTGGTGGTGGTGAGCGGACAACAGCCGCTGTCGCTGCAGTCGCCGGCGGTCGTCGAGACGAGCGATGTGTTCGCGTCGGTGCTGCAGGCACCGAGCACGCAGCCCGTGGTCATCAGGTTGAAGCCGCCGAAGCCAGCAGCAGCGAGACCAACGAGAGCAGCGATCGGCTTGAGAATGGACATGTCAGAACTCCGTTCAGTGGTTCAGATTCACGCAGCGGATTCGATTCGGCCCGGAATGCACAGATGCACCGACGCCGCTGAAGACAATTTCGCCACGACAGAATAGTCGGTTTGCCAGAGGATTGTTCCCGCAGATTCCCGCGAATAGCTCGATCTGCTCCATAGTTAGATGAAAACCCTTGGTGCTGTCGGTCCCGCTCGTGCAATCGGCAGCCCGTTCCCGACTCCCGATCCAGCAGCCGCCCAGCGGCTCCGATAGCACCTTTGAAATGTCGGCGCAGCCAGCGCAACCGGACCGCCAGCCGCCTGACCAGGCGAGCCGCGCGTTCATCGTGCAGAGGCGCGAGCGGTTGCGTCGTGTCCGCAAAGCGCTGGCCGAGCAGACCGCCGAAGTGCGCACGGCCTACGGCGCCCTCCAGCACAAACTCAATGCGTGCGATGCGTTGCTGGTCCGCCGGCAAGAAGTGGCCGAAGCGGCCCGCGCGATCGAAGCCGAACGCCAGCGCATCCACGCCCGCATCGCATCCGGCAAGGCTTCGCGAGGTCTGGCGGCGGTCGTGGTCAGTTCGGCCATCATCGCGATCGGCTGCTGGTGGGCGGCAGCCAAGGTCCGTCCGCCGACGTACGTTGCCGGCGTTGAGCTCGTGGCCACCGGCGAGCTATCCGATCCGAAGCGGTGGGAGGACTTCCACGCCGAGCTGACGCGGCACCCCAGCGTGATGGAACGCGCAGCTGAGCGTCTTCAGCGTCGAGGCATCATCAGCCTCGGCTCGCCGACGCAGGTGCGCGAATTCCTCGATAGCCGACTGCACGCGTGGGTGCCGTCGTCGGGTCGTCTCCGCATGGAGCTCTCGGGCGAGGGCCAAGACGCAACGCGTCGATTGCTCGAGACGATCGCAAGCGCGGTGCTGGCCGAGGCTGAGGAAGCCGGTCCGCGTCGACTCGACGGCAGCCGAACGGTCATGCCTGGACAGGTGCGCGTCGATGAAGAGCCGGTCATCGATGAGCGGCTCATCGCTGCGGCTGTACTCTTCGGCGTTGCCGCAGTTGTCGGCGGCATCGGCTGGTGGATCGTGTACATCATGGCATCGCGCGCACAGCAACGACTGACGCAACTCGACGCGCTCGCGACGGTCGTTGAAGACGAAGGATGGGACGACCCGGCACCGAGCGTGCGGCGGGCAGCCTGACACGAGATTCGAGGGTTCGGGTGTGGTCAGGCGATGCGCGCGCTCGCAACGAGCCGAACCGAGCCATCGGCCATCTCGGCAAAGATGCCGATGCGCTGGCCTGCGAGATCGAGCTCTGTTTGCAGAGCGGCGACCGTGAGGGCTGCGTTTGCTTCGATGCTGCCCAGCCGCTCGCCGAGTTCGTTCTGACCTTCGACGACGGCAACGATCAGCCGTTCGCCTTCCATCGCCGGCGGCAGCGTCGCCGAGATGATCACGTCCGGGCGTTCCGGATGCAGCCAGAACACGCCGACGGCATCGGCATCGTCGCTTTCAGCAAGTGCAACGCGGACCCACGACGGATCACGCATCACGCTGGTGGCGAGCTGCGGCGAGATGAACTGCGACAACTCGGGAACGATCTGCTCGCTCGCGATCTGATGATTGAGCGAGTGGTAGGTCTGCTGCATCTGCCAGAAGCCCAGACCAAGAACGACGGATGCCCCTGCAAGCCCGACCGCCACACCACGCCACAGGCCCGAGACACGATTCGAGCGAGGCCTCGCCCGGTGCCGCGTTTCGGTCCGTTCGCTGGTGCCAGCCGTGGCGGCGTGCGTGCGCACAGCGGGAGCGTTGCCTGCAATCTGCCCGGCAATCGCGTCGAGCACACGCGGCCTGAGCTCGGCAGACGGTGCGATGTCCGGGAGCCAATCCAAGTTGTCCCATGTGCGGGCTTGCTCTCGGCGGATGGCTGCTTGCGTGTCCTCGGAGGCCGCTGCGAAGCCCGCCTCAAACGCTGCGGCTTCGTCTTCATCGAGCGCCCCGATGGCGTCGAGGGAGGCGAGCTCCAGCAACTGCGATGGGGTGAGCTTGGCGGTCATGCGGACAATTCCTCGCTGCTTCGTTCGCGGAGTCTCACAAGGGCACGGCTGAGCGCAGACTTGACGGTGCCGAGTGGCGTGCCAAGTTCTTCACCGATCTGGCGGAGCGTTTGTCCGCCGAGATAGGCCCTCGTAATGACGATTCGCTGGAGTTCCGGGAGGGTTTCCAGTTTTTTCAGCAGCGTTGCCAACCGTTCGTCACGCTCGAATCGTGCCTCACCCGGTGACTCGCTCCCCGCGGCCGACTCGTCTAGATATCCGGGTTTTATTCGCGCTCGCTGGCGCCGGAGGCGGTCGACGAGGTGACGCCGACAGATCAGCATGACCCAAGTGACGAGTGCGGCGCGTTTGGGGTCATAGCGGTCCGCGGTCTTCCAGAGCCGGATGAAAACCTCCTGCACCGCGTCCTCAGCCTCAGCGCGGGATGGCATCGTCTGGTACGACATCCTGAACACCAACGCCTCAAACCGGTCGTAAAGCTCGTTGATCGCGGCCTCGTCGTTCTGTGCGACCCGCTGCATCAGCTCGTATTCCCCGGGTTTTCGCGGGGATGGCTTGCGTTGGGGCTCTGGCGAGGTCACGCGAACATCGTAACAGACGTGGCCGAGGACCATCTGCGGGTCTGGTGACGCGGAATCCAATCGGTCGAATACCCCACAAGCTCGGGCGTACGTCTTGTGCCGACGTGCACCAACGATTAGACTTTTGTAACGACGCGAGGGTCTATGCAGCATCGCAGTGCAGATATCAACCGCGGCTTCGGTCGCAGAGCATTCACGTTGGTGGATGTGCTTGTGACCCTGACGCTGATCGCGACGCTGATCGCGTTACTCCTGCCATCGATGGCATTGGTGAACGAGACAACGCGTCGCGTCGTGTGCGCATCAAATCTTCGGCAGGCGGGTCTGGCTGAGGCGATCTACGCCGACGACTACCGCGGCAGCGTCCCGCCGAGCCTTACGGATCTTGTGCCGAAGCTCGGTCAGCTTTCGGTGGAGTCAGTTGAGCCGCATCAGGTGATGACGACCGCACGCTGGCCGATGCTGATGGGCGGAATGCCGTCCAATTCCGCGAGTGGTCAGCCATCGTCGAAGCCAACTTACGTGGATAGCTGGGTCGGTCAGGGTCTGCTCGTGAGTGAGGGGTATCTCAGCCGTCCCGATGTGCTGTACTGCCCGTCATACAACGGCGACGCGGAGTTTCCGCTTCAGGCACCGCTGTGGAATGGCAAGCCGGGCGTGGTGGTCACCAACTACGCGTACCGCGGGAATTCGGATCGCGATTCAGCGTTCGGCGGAGCAGTGTCCATCGACGGTTTGAGCGGCGGAAATGGTCTCACGCATGGGAATGGCTCAAGTGTTCGCCGCAATGACCTTTCCGTTGCCTGGGTCAGCGATGCAAACGGTGCGGTCGTTTCGTCGTTTTTGCAGCTCGAGGCCGTGCTCTCGCCGACGGATGTCGACGTCGCGTGGAGGCAGGTGGACAAGCTTTCGAGCCCATCGGTCGACCTCGCGCCGGTTGACGACGACCACGGCTCGGACACAGACGGCGACTTAGGGTTCGCCGGTTTGACGCGTTAGTCGCCGGTCCGGGCTACCCTCGCGGTTATGAACATCACCGCAATTGTCCGGTCACATATCGCAGCGATCTCGTGCTTACTGCTTCTGTGCGCAAGTGCGTCGGCTCAACTTGTGCCGGAGCGCACGTATTACGGCGTTGAGCGGCCGATCCCGATGTCGATCATGGCGCCCGAGGGGCTGGACGGTGAGGTCAAGCTGACGCTGTTTACAGCGGACGGCGAGGTGTTCGCCGATGCAGCTGCGGAGGTCGGCGATATCGATCTCAACACGCTGTTCCCGGAACTCGCGTTTGAAGAGTCGCCGCCGGAGTTGCTCTATGCGCAGCTGAGCGTCGGTGACACGAAGGTCGGTCCGCCCGTGGTGCTTCAGCCGATGCTCTCGGTTCGGTACGCGACGCAGGTCGTGCGCACGCCGCGGGGTGATCGCCAGCCAAACTTCCCGCCGGCGTCGCCGCGGACGCAACGATTCTCCGGCATCCGTGCGTACGTCGAGAAGCATGTTGTCTTCGAAACGACGAAGGGTGACATGACGTTCAAGTTGAGGCCAGACGAGGCGCCCAACACGGCGTTCAACTTCCGCCACCTCGTTGAATCGGGCTATTACACGGACATCCTCTTCCATCGCATCATCGGCCCGAAGCCGGACAAGGCGGGGTTTGTGATTCAGGTTGGCGATCCGACAGGCCGCGGCGATGGTGGTCCGGGCTACTTCGTCGACCTTGAGCCTTCGACGCTGCCGCATGCGTACGGCGTGCTGTCCATGGCGCGTACCAACGACGTGAATACGAATGGCGGCCAGGTGTTTGTGTGCCTCTCGCGTGAAGGCACGTCGTTCCTCGACGGCCTCTACACATCGTTCGGCGAAGCTATCGGCGGCGGTGACGCGATCGATGCGATCGCTTCTGTGCGCACGACCGGTGACCCCGCGAACCGTCCCGTTGATGAGAGTGAGCCTCGGATCGTGCGCGCGTATCTCGTCGATGCCGATTCGTTCGGCGAGGGCGCCGAGCCGCTTTCGAAGCAGCGTGATGCTGTGACTCGCTGAGGCCGAGCGCGGCAGGTTTCAGAACCGAAGCGTGACGCCGGCACCGAGATAGAGGTGCGGGTTGAGCTGGGCATCGGTCAGTTCGATGCCGTCGCGATCGAGAAACTCGATCTCGCCCCAGAGGTAGCCGCCGACGCTCCCTTGCAATTCGATGAACGGGTGCGGTCGCCATTTGCCGGTGACGCCGACGGCGAGTCGCTGGTCTTGCATAACGCCTTCGGGGATCGGGCCATCATCGCGTAGGCGGAATTCGCGGTTCTCCCAGCGGAGTTCGAAGATCGCGTCGAATTCGTCTCGGGGTCGCCACGAGAGTTCGAGACCGGGCCCTTGCGAGCGAAAGCGCAGCTTGTCGTTGATTCGCCAGTCGAAGGATGGCGCGACGAAGAACAGCGGCTCGTCTTCGAGTTGGCTCGAAACGAACCCGAAGACGCCGAGCTTGAACTTGTCGCTGACCTTGTAGTCGACACCGCCAAAACCGTTGCCGACGGCGGCGTTGTCGAGGTCGGCGCCGTCTTCGTAGCCCCAACGCGCGCCGCCGCCGACGATGACCGTCCATCCGCCGTCGAGCGGTTGGATGAATCGGCCCGTGAAGCCGAAGATTTCGCCGTCATCGAACGGGTCATCGGTGGGGCCGGAGCCGGGTGTCGGAGCGATGTTCTCGACGTCATCGAAGTCGTAGTTGCTGTACTCGTACTCGGGACGCACGATCAGTCGTGCTCGTTCGCCGACGCGGATGATCAGCGTGAGGGCGCTGGCGTAGCGATCGACGCTGACGCTGCCGGCGGTGCCGTCAAGATCGGCATCGAATGCAAAGCTGGCGCGGCCTTCGAGCAGGGTATTGAGCGGGCGGTCCGCGCCGGCGGGCAGGTTGCTGCTCTGTGATGTGGTTTCGCCGTCGAGCTTGAGTTCAACCCGATCGGCTTGGGCGGCTGCGTATCCGGCTGCTGCGGCGATGCCTGCAACGGCGATGGCTGAGCTGAATGGCATGCGTCTTTGCATATCGGACTCCTCGTTGGCGCAGGTGCAAGGTACCGCATCGCGCTGCTGGGTGCTTGTCGCGATGCTCCGCCGAGGCGTCCGATAGCTCGCAATGCCAGCGGTCGCGGACGACGCGGTGAACCTGCCTAGCTGTGCATCCGATGTAGTAATCGCGGAGGGTGTTGAATGACGACGCGACAGACCGAAAAGCCCGTCATCGTCAGCGACTTTGGTGACGATCCGGATATGGCTGAGCTTGTCAGCGAGTTTGTGTCAGGTTTGCCACAGCAGATCGCTGATTTGCAAGCCGCATTCACGGCTGGTGACACAGAGACCGTAACGCGTCTCGCGCACTCACTCGCTGGTGCCGGCGGCGGCTACGGCTTCCGCCCCATCACCGATCAGGCTCGAATTGTCGAAATGGAGCAGCGTGACTCGGCATCGCCCGAGAGTATTCGTGCATCGATCGAAGCATTGGCTGACATTTGTGATCGTGCCCGTCGCGGCATCGAGTCGAACGCCTGAGGATTTGTGCTGCGATGGAGCAAGCTAGCTCAATCCAATCCGACAGAGCCCGGCCTCGTGCCCTGGTCATCGATGACTCGGCGCCCATTCACCGGTTGCTTTCTGCCCGGCTGCAGTCGGAGGGGCTCGAACTGCTGGAAGCGCTCGATGGCCCAACGGGGCTGGAGGTCGCGAAGGCTGAGCGTCCGGATCTCATTCTTCTCGATCTCACGCTGATTGGGATGGACGGCTTCGAGGTGATGCGTCAGCTCAAAGACGATCCGGCCACGATCGAAATCCCGATCATCGTGCTGTCCGGTCTTCAGTCGGCTGAGGACAAGGTCATGGCGTTCGATCTCGGCGCGATTGACTACGTCACCAAGCCGTTTGATCTGACCGAGCTGCGCGCACGGGTACGGTCTGCCATGCGGCAAGCCCAGTTGCTGCGGATGCTCGCGCAGCGTGCACAGATCGACGGGCTGACCGGCCTGTATAACCGAGCCCACTTCGACGATCGGTGGCCCGAGGCCATCTCGAGCGCGTCGCGGCATAATCGTGCGCTCTCGATCGCGATGTTCGACCTCGATCACTTCAAGTCGATCAACGACATGTACGGCCACCCCGCGGGCGACGCGGCGATCCAGGGCCTCGGTAATTTGCTGCAGAGTCAGTGCCGAGATAGCGACATCATCTGCCGATTCGGTGGCGAAGAGTTCGCGGTCATCATGCCGGAGACGGCGCCAAGCGAAGGAACTGTCCTTTGCGAACGCATCCGGGCCGAACTCGAGCAGATGACTTGGCCACGTCACCCCGACCGCACTATCACAGTTTCGATCGGTCTGTGTGGTCGCGGTGCCGATGGTGGTTCGATGACGCCCGAAGCCTGGCTTGAGGCTGCGGACAAGAACCTGTACGCAGCAAAAGAGGGCGGCCGAAACCGCGTGCATTGCACCGATATCGAAGGTGCGCGGGTGCAACTCGCCAAGGCCGGCTGATTGCTGCCGGTTTGGTTAGCTTGCCCGCATGCAGGATCTCGAAAGCCGGGTCGCCAAGCTCGAAGAAGCAGTGATGTTTGCCGAGCGTGCAGCGGATGATGCCCGCGATGCGCTTGCTTCCGTCGAAGCGCGTTGCAATGCGCTCGAACAGCGGGTCGCAGCGGCAGAGGCATTGCTCGGGCGATTTGTGACCGATGAGCCCGACACAGCTGGCGAGCCGGGTATCGATGATCGCCCGCCGCACTGGTAACGACGCTCGAACCTATCGCGGTAGCAGCGATTGGCCGGTCATCTCAGCGGGCTGATCAACGCCAATCATGTGCAGTGCTGTCGGCGCGATGTCCGCCAAGCGGCCGCCGTCGCGGAGGTGCGTGCCCTTGTGCTGATTGCCGACGACGATGAGCGGCACGGTATACGTGGTGTGGGCTGTGTGCGGCGCGTCGTCTTTGGGTGACCACATCTGCTCGGCGTTGCCGTGGTCGGCGGTGACGATGAGCGAGCCGCCCTTGGCGAGCGTCGCGTCAACGATGCGGCCGACGCATGCATCGACGACTTCGCACGCGCGCTTGGCGGCATCGAACGATCCGGTGTGGCCGACCATGTCGCCGTTGGCGAAGTTGACGATGATGACCGGCTCGCAATCGTCCGCGGTCAGCCTTCCGAGCACAGCCTGGCACACGCCCTCAGCCGACATCTCCGGCCTTTCGTCGTACGTCTTCACGTCGGTCGGGCTCTGCACGATCTCGCGGCTTTCGCCGGCGAACGGGTCGTCGCGGTAGTCGTTGAAAAAGAACGTGACGTGCGGGAACTTCTCGGTCTCGGCGCATCGAAACTGCCGGATGCCGAGGTTGGCGAGGTGCTCGCCGAGGATGTTCTTCATCTTTGGCGGCTTCGGAAACGCGACCGGTGCGAGCTCGGCCAAACGCTCCGAATACGGCGTCATGAGCACAAACTTGAGGTCGAGCGGTCGGTCGTTTTCTGTTCCGCGATCGAAGCCGCGCGCGCCGGTCTCCGGGCTTGGCTTGAGTTCGTCTGCGCCGTCAAACTTCGGGAGCAGAAAGGCCGAGCAGATCTCGCGGGGCCGATCGCCGCGGTAGTTGTAGAAGATCACGCAGTCGCCATCTTCGATGCGAGTCGATGCAGCGTCGCCCACGGTTCGCGGTGCGATGAACTCGTCGCCCTTGGTGCCGTCGGTGGTGGGGTTGTCGTAGTAGTCCTGGATCGCGTCCGATGCTGTCGCGAAGTTGGCAGCGTCCGGTGACTGCCCGGTGAGCAAGTCGTACGCGGTCTTGACGCGCTCCCAGCGATTGTCACGGTCCATCGCCCAGTACCGCCCGACGACGCTCGCGATACGACCGACGCCGATCTTGTCGCATTCGGCCTCGACCTCCGCGGCGAAGGCTTTACCCGTGAACGGGCCGGTGTCGCGGCCGTCGGTGAACAAGTGAATACACACGCTGTTCTGCTCTGCACCAAGGTCTTTGCATAGGCGGAGCAAGGCGTAGAGATGTTCGAGCTGGCCGTGCACGCCGGCATCAGAATTGATGCCCATGAGATGCACCTTCCGGCCTTCGGTCACTGCGGCCTTGATGTTCTCAGTCAGAGCGGCGATATCGCCGAGCTTGCTCTCGCGGCATGCGATCGAAATGCGCACTGCGTCCTGGTACACAATGCGTCCGGCGCCGATGTTCTGGTGGCCGACTTCGCTGTTGCCCATCGTGCCGTCGGTCAGGCCGACATCCTCGCCGCTTGTCGCGATGAGCGTGGTGGGATAGTCCGCCATCAGTCGGTCAGCCGCCGGCGTATCGGCGTGCTTGACGGCATTGAACTCGTCGTGCGCAGCGTTCGGATTGGTTCCCCAACCATCGCGGATGATGAGGACGAAGGGTGTTGATTGAGGCATGTTCTACTCGTGTGCTGAAGGTGTACGGCCGTATCGCATCGCGGGGCGTAGAACGTAGCACAGGCGGGATGGCTGCATCGCGAGCCGGCGAGAAACTGGTGGTAGCAAAAAAGACACCCGCGCCGAACGGGTCGACGCGGGTGCACGCGCAAGGGGTAAGTAGTTCGTGCCGTGCCGCACTCCTCCACGACTGCGGCAGGCGATTTATAGATTCGGGGTAGTGATCTCAGCGGCGGCGACGCGAAGCAGCCACGCCGGCGAAGGCCAACACCGCGGCGCTTGCCGGGGTCGGCACGACGCTGATCGAGGCCTCGATGCCGCCGGCGCCGTACTGGAACCAGCTTCCACTCACGCCGGCCAGCGGATCAGCGATCGGCACACCGCCCGACGACGCACGCGTGGTCAGAATCGTGCCCGCTGCGAGTTCGGCGTTCAGGGCGCCGACGGTGGTGTCGAGGATGGTCGAGCCCGGGAAGGCCGACAGCGGTGTGTTGAAGCCGTAAGGGGCGTTGTCGGCGCCACCGGGCGTGTCGAGGTCGAAGGTGTTGTCGAGCGTGAAGGTCTGGTTGTCGCCGCCGATGGTGATGTCTTCGAGGCTCAGCGGGTTGAAGCGGAAGTCGAAGGAGTTCAGCGTGTTCTCGCCCTGGTTGTAGCTGAAGGCGACCGGAACGCCGTTGACGACCTGCAGCAAACCGGTACCGAAGAAGCCGGTGGTGCTCACGCCGACTTCGTCGGTCGAGGTCACGTCGTCGCGACGCGGGAGCAGGATCTTGGTGTTCTCGCTGACGCCTGCTGCGTTGCCGGCTGCGAGTCGGGTGGTTTGTGCCTCGAGGCGCTCAAGGATCGGGGAGTGCAGGAAGAACTGCACGCCGGGATCGCTGTTGCCGCCGGGGCCGAACGTGTAGGTGCCGGTGAAGGTCGGATCGAAGTCGGTGACAACGAACTGGCCGTCGAAGCGGCCGAGGTCCGGGTTGGCAGCGATCGCACCGCCGAGCAGCGTGCCGGGGTTGAACGGATCCTGGACAGCCGGGCCGTTGTAGCCGGTGAGCTGGCCGACGAAGCTGACGCTGAGGACGTCAGCAGCGGCGATCGTGGATGCCGAGGCAAGAACAACGGCCGAGATCTTTGTAATCGAACGCATGAATATTCTCTCCCCCGCATAGGCGGGCGGTGTTATGTAGCAGACTCAGTTGCGAATGAGTCTCAAGATCACCGTACGGCGGGATTCTTGTGAGGCAAGAAATATGCCTGAGATTTATCAAGGTTGTTGAACGCCGTTCGCGAAGCGAAGTACGACAACCTGTGAATCTGATTCTCGAGCGTGATTTACGCATGAGACGACAGCGCCACGAGTCGCGCAGCGAGCGTCACTTCACGCAGATTTATGCAGAGCCTTCCCGTTGCTGCTGCGACCGTTAGCCCAACTGGCCGAGCAGCTCGTCGAAG
The DNA here is from genome assembly GCA_039208875.1 of Planctomycetota bacterium. Lineage (GTDB taxonomy): Bacteria > Planctomycetota > Phycisphaerae > Phycisphaerales > UBA1924 > JBCCQU01. The sequence continues at coordinate 853 of JBCCQU010000020.1, read as the reverse complement.
CTCATCGCGTCGGGGATGTCGCGCTTCTGGACCCACTTCACCTTGCCGACGCCGTCGTCTGACTGCCCGATGACGATTGTGCCGCGGCCGGCGATGTTGAGATCCGGCCAGTAGAAGCCGTAGGCCTTGCAGACCTCGCGGTGCATGTCGGCCAGCAGCGTTTGCTTGAGGCCGAGGCTCTCCGCCCACGCCCCATGCACGAAGAAGCTGTCGCACGAGATGCCGACCACCTCGGCCTTGCCCTGCCACTGGCCGAGTTCGTCGGTGACGCACTTCATCTCGGTCGAGCACACTGGCGAGAAGTCCATCGGATAGAAGCACAGCACGACGTCGGACCGCTTCACGGCGTCCGACAGCGTCCAGTCCTCCGTCGCCTGAGTCTTGAGCGTGAAGTCTGGAGCGACGTCGCCGGGCTCGATCGGTGTCTCGCGGGGTGTCAGCGTGGCAGCGGTGGTCATCGGTGGCTCCGGGATTGGACGAACAGCAGCGGTGTTTCCTGAGGACGCCTCGCCCTCGTGTGGGAGTATGCTATCGAAACGGAAGCGCGTTGCTTTCAGTCCTGAAATACATCGAGACATCCGGAGAACCGCTGATGCACGGAGGCGCAGCGACCCCGCCGCAGCATGACATGATGCACACCGACACCACCAGCGAAGCAAGCACCGAGTTGGCCGACCGCTATGCGGCGGTGTGTAAGCGTGTCGACGACGCTGCGAAGCGATCCGGTCGAACGGCCGACCAAATCATTCTCGTTGCAGTCACGAAGTATGCGGAAGTCGAAGACATCCGCTCGCTGCTTGGGCTCGGTCATCGCGATTTCGGCGAGAACCGCGTGCAACAACTCGCGCAGCGT
>JBCCQU010000019.1:0-13485 GCA_039208875.1 Planctomycetota bacterium | reverse complement strand
TCCAGTCGCTGGAAGACGACGGCATCAACCTCATGCGGGTGTACCTCGAAGACCCGGATATCTTCATCGATGGCAACCCGAGCCCGGGGCTGGCCAACGGTCAGGCCGACGGAAGCTACTGGCTTGAATCTCAGCCCAGCGTCTACAACGACGACATGCGGGTGTTCATGCACAACCTGATGGAGTTGGCGGATCGCCACGACATCTACTTGATTTTTAGTGCGTTCGATACGTTCAACTTCGATGAGTCGTTTGACTTTGTGGGGCCCTGGAACAGCGCGTATGGCGGGCCCTTGGACTCGATCGATGATTTCTTCCAGACTCCGGAGACGCTGGAGATCTCGAAGAATCGCATGGATAAGTTGATTGAGTGGGTCAACGAAAGTCCGCACGCGAACCGCGTGATGGGATGGGAGGCGCTGAGCGAGTGGGATGCGTTCGGTTGGACGCTGAACTCGATCGGTGACGGGACGCCGGGTCGCGAGGTTGAGTTCAGGATGCGGTCTCAGTTTATGGCTGAGCTTGGTGCGCACATTCAGCAGCAGGATCCGACTCGGATTGTGTTCAACAGCACGATTGCTCCTGATCCGCGCGGGCCGAACAATCGTGTGACGTTCTTGAGTCGATCGTTCGATGCGTTGTCGCCGCACCTGTATGCGAGCAGCAACGATGAGGCAGTGAACAACCCGGATCAGTTCCGCGAGTGGCGGGCTGGCGTCGATGGCGGCAACCTGACGTCATATTGGCTGACGCAGCGTTACGACCGCATGCCGATTATCAACGGCGAGTGGGGCCAGACGCGGACGGACTGGCCGGGCGAGATTCCTCGCTACACAGATCCGGACTTGGTGTATCCGTTCGAGACACCGATTCTCGATGCATCGGGTCGGACGCTGACGCTTGATGAGGATGTCGACATTTTCCGGACGACGCACTGGGCGAGTGTGGCTGCGGGGCAAGCGGGCAGCCCGCTGAAGATCGCGACGGAAGAGTTGCTGTATCAGTCGGGCGAGTTTGTGTTCGGCGATGGCTCATCGATCCCGATTTCGCAGGGATCGATCCTGCCTGAGCCATTCCGCGAGATTCAGTCGCACATGCGAAACTTCTTCGAGACCGACTCGCTCGGCGTCGGTTGGGGGACTTTCTCGCCTGATCCACTGGCCGGCCGGTTGTTTACGTCGACGACGAGCGGTGATTCGCTCGGCGCGTGGGGCTCCAGTGATGGCGGCTCGGGTCTGGTCTACATCCTGCGCGATCGCAATGTGCGCTCGTCGGGAACGGCTGACGGCTCGATGCTCGAGATCACGGGTCTCGATCGAGGGCTTGTGTACGACATCGAGGTATGGGACACGACGCCGGGTGCGACCGCTGCGCGCGCAACCATCAGCGATGTGTTCTCGTCTCGTGGCACGCTGACTATCGATCTCGGCTCGATCGCATCCGACGCGATCGTGGTGTTTAACTCGCGTCCAGTCGAGGGCACGACGCAGTTGGTGTCGGCGACGGCCACGGCAACAGAGACCGTGACCTTCCGACTCGGGCTGGATCGTCAACCGATCGCGGTGATCGTCGATGCGATGACGGGCGAGCAGGTCGAGGTGGATCTCGCGGCGGAGACGAACTTCCGCGGCGAGGTGCAGGACATGACCGCGCTGACGACGCTCGACGGGCTCGTGCGTCTGGCGATCGCTGACGACAAAAACCAGATGTGGTTCCTATCAAGGACGCCGGCCGGCGCTTGGACAAGTGTCAATCTGACCGCACTCATCGATGGTGGCGGCATCGCGAACGATCTGAGCTTCTATCTGCCGTCGTGGGGCACGATTCACATCGCGGGCCTCGATGCACAGGGCAACGCTGTAAACTATTGGTTTGCGCCGGGGCAGCAGCGTTGGTTCTTCACCAATCTGACCGAGCAGTTCGGTGGTCCGACGCTCGATGGCGGCGGGCTGACCGGCTTTGTCGCACCGTGGGATGCGCTCAACCTCGTCGGCCTGAGCGAGGACGGCGATGTCGTGGCGTACTGGTGGGCGCCGGGGCTAGGCCAGAGCGAGTGGCTGACACTCAACATGACGCAGCAGTTCAATGGCCCCAAGCTGACCGGTCAACTCGATGCGTTCGTGACATCCTGGGGCGCGATGAACGTGACGGGACTCGATGAAAACGGCAACATGACCGCGTATTGGTGGTCGCCGGCTGTGAACCGTGTCTTTGGCAGCAACGATTGGCGGGTGGACAACCTGAGTGCGGTAGCCAACGGGCCAGTGTTCGCGGAGGGATCGGCATCGATCAATTCGGTCGATGGCGGTCTCAACTTGTTCGGGCTCGACAACGATGGCGATCTGATCTTGATTCGTTGGACGCCTCAGAACCCGAGCTGGACGGTGTTCAACGCAACGGAAGCGGTGTCTGCTCCGAGGATTGATTTCCCGATCTCGGCTGCGTCGGCGGGTAATCGCATCACGGTCGGTGCGAGAGATAGCACCGATGGCTCGTTTGTGACCTTTACACTGCTGCTGAACACCGAGACGTGGACGTTTGAGGATTCGAACAAGATCGTCGTGTTGTAGTTCGGCGTCAGGGCGTTTCGAGCGGGAGCGCGAGCGCTGTGCGCACGCGTGCGGCTAGGCAATCGATCAGCCGATCGATTTCGGCCTGGGTGTGCTCCGCTGTGACGACGATGCGGAAGTACGACTGCGCCGGGCCGCCTGGATAGTTGATGAGCGGGGCGTAGAGCCCTTGGCTCAGCAGCCGCTCGTGCGTGTCTCGCATCGCGGTCGCTGCGTCGAAGGTGAATGTCGCGATGGGCGTCGGCGTGGTGCTGGTGGTGAGGCCGAGTTTGCGGAGGCCGTGCTTCAAGGCCTGTGCGTTGGTCGTGAGTTGGGCGCGTCGTTGGTCATCGGTCTGCGCGATGCGGATGGCTGTGCGCGAAGCGAGCGCGAGCGCGGGCGGGATCGGCGTGGTGCAGATAAAGGCGGAGGAAGCTCTGGCTGCTGCGATGACTGCGGCGGGGCCGGCGACGTAGCCGCCGGCGCACCCAATGCCCTTACTGAGTGTGCCGGTGATGATGAGTCGCGGGTCGGAGATGCCGAGGTGGGCTGCGGTGCCTTGTGCGAGCGGTCCGATGCTGCCGACGCCGTGGCAGTCGTCGAGGATGAGGTAGCCGTCGGTTGGGAGGCGGTTGAGGAGTGCTGCGACTGGTGCGAGTTCGCCGCTGCCGGTGAAGACGCTGTCGGTGAAGATGGCCTGCGTCTGATCGACAGCGGCGGCGTTGGCGTGTTCGTACGAGGTGGGTGAACAGCCGGCGGTGCTGAGCGCGTCGAGAACGCTCGGATGGGAGCGGGCGTCGACGTGCACTGTTGCAAGCGGCTGGAGTTTGGCGAGCGCTTGGGCTGCTGCGATGTTGGCGATGTAGCCGTCGGGCAGGAGGAGTGCGTCTTCTACACCGAGCCATTGCTTGAGTTCTGCTTCGAGTGCTTCGTGCGCATCGGTGTTGCCGGTGGTCTCGCGGCTGGCTCCGGCCGAGACGCCGTAGCGTTGCAGGCCGTCGGAGAGTGACTCGAGCACGCGCGGATGGCGGTGGATGGCAAGGTAGTTGCAGCCCGCGAAGGTAGTGACGCTGCGGCCGTTGGGTAGCTCGGCTCGTGTGGCTGATAGAGCTCGGAGAGGCATCGCGGGCACCTACCCAGTATTGCCGATTCGGCGAGCTGAGAGCGGTCGGCGGGCGGTTGGGTCGTGGAGGTCGATCGCGGGGTGTGCCCGTTGCCCGTGCCGATGGGTCGACTTACGCTTGTGGCCAGCCAGTGAGGCAGGGACCATTGCGTTCTTCAGCTTGGCTGGCGGTGTTTGCCCCGGGGTAAGTAAAGGAGACGGTCTTGCTGGATCAGTTCATGTCGGTCGTGCGCCGCGGTGCTCAGCGATGGAACGCTTCGGTCAAAGCCTCGGTGGTCGCAGCGGTGCTGGCGTGCCTGCTGCCGGGGGTGGTCCAGCAGGCCGCAGCCCAGTCCAAGGTGATCCCGCTGCCGATCCGGACGGACGGGCCGAAGAGCCTCGATCCGGTTGCGGGCTCGACGGTGTACGACAACACCGCGGTGTCGCAGTTTTACGAGACGCTTCTCGAGACGGCGTACTACGACAACTATGTCTTTGAGCCGTTGCTGCTTGCGGAGATGCCCGAGCGGCTGGATGACGGCCTGCGGTATCGCTTCCGGTTGAAGGACGGCGTGCGTTTCAAGAACGATCCGTGCTTCCCCGGTGGTGTGGGCCGCGAGCTAGTGACCGATGACGTGTTCTACTCGTGGAAGCGCTTGGCCGACCGCGACGAAGGGCTTGAGAACTGGTGGCTGATGGCGGGGGTGATTCAGGGCCTCGAGCCTCAGCCGGAGGGTGAGGCGTTCGATTATGACGCTGATGTGTCGGGGCTTGTGAAGATCGATGACAAGAACTTCGAGGTGGTGCTGAACAAGCCGGTTTACAGGTTTTTGTGGGTGCTGACGATGTTCCAGACATCGGTGGTGCCTCGCGAGGCTGTGGAGTACTACGGCGATGATTTCGCGGCCAGTCCCGTCGGCACCGGGCCGTTCGTGCTTGATGAATGGGTGCCGAAGAGCCACCTGTATGTGAATCGCAATCCGGACTATCGCGACGAGCGGTACCCGGCTGCGGACAAGTGGTCCGAGGAAGATCGCGAGAAGGGGCTGGCGGACGCAGCGGGCCAGCGGATCCCGTTCGCCGATCGGCTCGAGTTCACGTTCTACATCGAGGACCAGCCGCTGTGGCTGGAGTTTCAGCAGGGCAAGCTTGCGTACATCGAAGTTCCATACCCGTTCTTCAGCGAGGGCTTCAGCTCTCGGACGAAGCGGCTGAATCGCGAGTTGAGGCGCGCGGGCGTGACGTATCGATCTGAGCCGCAGCTCGACTTCATCTTCCGTGCGTTCAACATGGACGATGAGCTGCTCGGTGCGAACGGGCCGAACCCGGAGCGCGCACGGCATCTGCGTCGTGCGATCTCGTTCGCGATCGACTTCGAGGAGTTCAACACGGCGTTCTACGAGGGGCTGTGTGTGCTGTACGACGGCCCGATTCCGCCCGGTTTGGACGGCCACCCCGAGGGCGGTCGCGTGCCGGGTGCGCCGCGAGGTCCGGATCGTGCAGCGGCGCGTGCCGAGCTTGAGGCTGCGGGCTTCCCGAACGGCGAGGGCCTGCCGCCGATCAAGTTCTACACGAGCCAGGGCGGGACGAACGCCGACCAGGTCGAGATGATGCGTCGTCAACTGAGCGAGGTGGGCATCACGCTTGAGCCGATTCTGCTGGACTTCTCGCAGCTCATCGAGCTGACGAACAAGCGTCAGGCGCCGTTCTTCGGCTTCGCGTGGTCGAGCGACTATCCGGATGCTGAGAACAACCTTGCGTTGTTCTATAGCGAGAACGCGAGCCCGGGCTCGAACCACTCGAACTACAACAACCCCGAGTTCGACGAGCTGTATCTTCAGGCGATCCAGATGGAGCCGAGCCCGGAGCGGACGGCGTTGTACGAGCGGTTGCGCAACATGGTGATCGAGGACACGCCGTACGTGGGTGCACTGGCTCGCACGCGGTATTGGCTGATGGCGCCGTGGGTGCTGAATGCTCGGCCGACGCAGCGGACGCAGAGCTGGTTCAAGTATTTGGACGTGGACGAGGACGAGCGGTAAGCCGCTGAAGGAGATCGGCTGCCGTGTGGTCTTACGTCGTCAGGCGCATCCTGTACAACATCCCGATCTTTGTTGTGATCATCGTGGTCGTGATGGCCATGCTGCGCATCAACGATCCGACGTTCGCGTATCTCGGGAAGAACCCGACGCCGGAGCAGATCGAGGCCAAGCGTGTCGAGCTTGGTGTCGATCAACCGTTCTTCGTGCAGGTGTGGGATTTCTTCGCGAGCGGCTTCGGGCTCGGCGAGCGGAGTTGGTATGCCGAGTCGCGAACGGTTGACGCGGTGGTGCTGCCGGCGATTCTGCCGAGCCTCGCGATCACGCTGCCGGCGCTGGCGTTATCTACGACTCTCGGTGTGTGCATCGGGCTGATATCCGCAGCAAATCGCGGGCGCGTGCTCGACCGGGCGCTCGTGTTCCTCGCGGTGATCGGGATGAGTATCAGCTTCCTGGTGTTCATCATCATCGGGCAATACTTCGGTGCGTATCGGCTGAGCGAATGGCTCGGCGTCGAGGTGTTCGCGGTGCGTGGCTTCGATCTCGGCGTAGGCGACGATGTTGAAAGCCCGAACGTGCTGCAGCACATCGCGGCTGCGTTCGGGGGCTGGGCGCACTACTGCCTGCTTCCGGTGCTCATCAGCGTGGTCGTGACGCTGGGCTACGACACGCGTTTCTATCGCTCGGTCATCGTTGAGCAATCGACGAGCGATTACATTCGCACCGCCCGGGCGAAGGGCGCGAGCGAGACGCGGGTGATGGTGAAGCACCTGCTGCGGAACGCGCTGATCCCGATCATCACGCGGGTGATGATCACGCTGCCGTTTGTGGTGGTGGGGTCGCTGTTGCTGGAGATTTACTTCAGCGTGCCCGGCATGGGTCAGACGCTGCTGACGCACATGACCAACAAGGACTTCCCGGTGACGCAGACGATCGTCGCGTTGCTGGCAGCGATCTTCATTCTGTCGAACATCTTGACGGACGTGCTGTACGCGATCGTCGATCCGCGCGTGAGGCTGAAGTGATGGCGAGTGAGCCGAGGGCGTCCAAGCCAGACGATCAGCCGACGGACCTGCTCGCAGCTCGGGCAGGTGCAGCGCGGCCGACGGGATTCTTCGATCAGCCGGGCGTGCGGAAGTTCATGAAGAACAAGCCGGCGGTGGTATCGCTCGGCATCATCGCGGTGTTCTTCGTGGCAGCGATTTTGATTGTCGCCGGCGGCGATTCGTTGCTGCGGCTCGCGGGCTCGCCGGTCGCCCCGGCGAACCTGCCCGGCTTCGGCATCAAGCCCGACCGCGAGACTCGCGTGACGCACGCCGATGAATTGCTTGGCAAGGTCGAGCGCGCGTTGGAGGCGCGAGAGCCGGAGTCAGCGCTGGCGGACGTTGGGTTCGAGCAGTATCGACTCGTCGACCTCGAAACAGCGGGCGGTATCGAAGCTATCGAGGCCATGCTCGAGGCGGCGTACGAAGCGCTCGATGACTTCGATGATGATCTGATCGCTTACGAAGATGTGCTATTCGAGCGCGATGATGTGGTCGATGACGCTGCGGATGAAGGCGTTGAGCCCGATGCCGAAGTGCTGGCGGAGCTCGATGCGGAATTGCTGCAGCTCGACGCAGCGGTCGGTGAAAGACTCGTCACGCTCGAGGAGCGTGTCGCGGAGCTGTACCCGCGGCCGACGAGCCTGGCGTATGAGGCGTCGGTGTTGCTCGGCACGGATCGCCAGGGGCGGTCGCTCTCGCTGCGTGCGGTGTATGCGATCAAGACGGCGGTGCAGATCGGCGTCGTGACGTCGGTCATCGCGGTGTTGTTCGGCGGGGTGCTCGGGGCGGCAGCGGGTTACTTCGGCGGCATCATCGATCACGCTGTCGTTTGGCTGTACTCGACGATCTCAGCGATTCCGTATCTCATATGGCTCATCGTGATCGCGTTTGTGGCGCGCGAGTATCAGATGCCGTTCGCCTTCCTCGGGCTCGAGGAGGGGCAGTCGCTTGGTCAGACGCTGATCCCGGTGTACGCCGCGTTCATCCTGACGTTCTGGGTGGGCCCGTGCCGCGTGATCCGCGGCGAGGCGCTGAAGATTCGCGGGCTCGACTACGTGCAGTCGGCGGTGTCGGTGGGGGCGTCGGCCAATCGCATCCTCGTGAAGCATGTGCTGCCCAACACGGCCTACCTGCTGTTCATCAACTTCTCGCTGCTGTTCGTGGGTGCGATCAAGGCCGAGGTGATCCTCAGCTTCCTCGGCCTCGGCGTGCAGGGGCAGCCGAGCTGGGGCATCATGATCCGCGACAGCAAGGACGAGGTGATCGCTGGGTTCTTCTGGCAGATCGGCACAGCCACGGCGTTCATGTTCGTGCTGGTGCTGGCGTTCAACACCGTGAGCGACGCGCTTCAGGACGCGTTTGATCCGAAGCACGTCGGCTGACTCGCTCGAACGCAGTGGTTAGAGCTGAAAAGCCTGCCGGTCGGCTGGAGCGTGTCCGAGTCCGGGCGGCTATTTCGGCTGTGGCTGTCTTAAATTAGTGCCCGGGCAAAAAGAAAACCCGGCTGCCGGATGTTCCGCCCGCAGCCGAGTCATAGGAGGAGAGAGACAAGACGCTAACAAGATGCCACAGGAATCGAGCTGTGCCACTTCTCGGGCCGAAATTTCTACACAGAACGCATAGGCGGGCTGTAAAGCATTATTTCTGCGGCATTTAGGTCGATGCTGCGATATTGGCATTCTTGGACCTACGCCCGCGTCGGTGGATGCCTGGGGAGGCTTCAGCCCCTCGCGACGCGGAATCGGCGGCCGACCTCCGGCCAATCGATGATGTTGGCGAACGCGTCCACGTAGTCGCCTCGGCGGTTCTGGTAGTTCAGGTAGTACGCGTGCTCCCACACGTCGATGCCCAGCAGCGGGACCGCACCGGGCACGAGGAGCTTCTGCTGATTCTCCATCTGCGAGATCAGTAGGCGTTGGGCGACCGGCTCCCAGACCAGCCAGGCCCAGCCGGAGGCTTCGACGGACTTGGCAGCGGCCCCGAAGTGGAACATGCACTTGTCGAAGCTGCCGAACTCGGCGTCGATCGCGTCGCGGAGGTCACCGCTGGCCTCGCCGCTGCCTCCTTCGCCGGCCGGGGCCATGCCGGTCCAGAACAGGGCGTGGTTGAAGTGGCCGCCCGCGTGGAAGCTGAGCTTGCGTTGCCAGTTCTGCAGCAGGCCGGGTTCGACATCGCCCGACCGCACGCCTTCGAGCGCGCGCAGGGCAGCGTTGAGGCCTCGGACGTACCCGGCGTGGTGGCGGCCGTGGTGGATGCGCATCGTCTCGGCATCGATGTGCGGCTCGAGCGCGGCGGGGTCGTAGGGCAACGGCGGCAGCACGTACTCGCCCTTGGCGGCATCCCAGCCGGCTTGGTCATCCCGCAAGATGCTGCCCGCTCGGGAGGTGTTGGTGAGGCCCGCAACGGCTGCGATGCCCGCAGCGGCCCCGAACGATTGCAATGCGCCTCGGCGGCTGACTGCTGACGTTCCGCTGTCGATCGGCTGCGGCGTGTCGTGATTGATTTGCTCGGTCATGGTGCGGTCTCCGTGGTCGCTGTGATGTTGTTTGAGCGTATGAAAACGACCGCCGCCTCGTTCCCGTGTTGAGCGGGGCCGAGGCGGCGGGTACAGGATGAGGTTGTGCTTGTTTGCTCAGTTGGTCTCGCCGACGCGCCACTTGCGGAAGGCGATGACCTTGGCCGTGCCAACGAGCTGCTTGATCGGCGTCTTGCCGTCCTTGACGAACGGCTGCTCAAGCAGAGCGACCTCGGCGTAGAACTTCCGCATGCCGCCCTCGACCATCTTCTCGGCGATTTCCTGCGGCTTGCCCGACTCAACAGCCTGCTCGAGCCGGAACTTGCGCTCCTTCTCAACGACGTCGGCGGGGATCTCGTCGGGCGAGACGCCGAGCGGTGCGGGATCGGCTGCGGCGATGTGGAGGCAGATGTCGTTGCTGGCTTCGCCCGAGATGTCACCCTCGAACTGCAGCAGCACGCCGGTCTTGCCATCGAAGTGGATGTAGCTGGCGAACGAGCCGCCTTCGAGCTTCTCACCGCGAGCGAACGAGATGTTCTCGCCCGTCGTGATGCGGAGGTTGTCGATGAGGGCGGTGACTTCGTCGTTGGGCTCGAGCTTTCCGGCGCCGGCTGCGAGCAGCGAGGCTGCGGACTTGTCGGTGGCTTCGACGAAGGTTTCGTTCTTGGCGGTGAAGTCGGTTTCGGCGCTGAGCTCGACGATGGTTGCACCGGCGTCGCTCACGGCGATGCCGATGCGGCCTTCGCCCGCTGCGCGATCGCTTCGGGTCTCCATCTTGCCCTTGAGCTTCTTGCGGAGAAGCTCCTCTGCCCGCTCTGGGTTACCGTCAGCTTCCATAAGTGCCTTCTTGCAGTCCATCATGCCGAGGCCCGTGCGGTTGCGGAGAGCCATTACGTCTTTTGCGTTGATCTGGGTCATCGGTTCGCCCTCTGGATCGATCTGGTTTGGTGTATCGGTGGAGTCGCCGCGAGCGGGTTGGGTCGTGTCCGCCACGGCTTTCGTTTGGGTATCGATGAACGCTGCGAATCTCGTCGCGTTCGTTGTTGTTGACTCGTCGCGTGGCTGAAGTTGGGCTTACTCGGCCTTGGCTGCAGCCGACTCGGCAGCGGGCTGCTCACCGGTTTGCTGAGCGTCGCCGCCGGCCTCGGTGCTGTCGGCATCGTCGGCCCGGAACTGCGCGCGGCGTGAGCGACGCGGACGGTCGGCACCGGTCGGCGAGCCGTTGCTGTCGCCGCCCTGTTCATCCTCGGAGCCGGCGTTCTGGCGGTTCTGCTTGCCCTCGGCGATCGCGAGGCACAGCTCGCGGATCACGACGTCGATCGAACGCATGGAGTCGTCGTTGCCGGGGATCGGGATGTCGACCTGGTCCGGATCGCCATCGGTATCGATGAGCGCGACGGTGGGGATGCCGAGCTTGCGGGCTTCCTTGATGGCGGTGGTCTCGTGACGCACGTCGACGATGACGAGGACGCCGGGGAGCTTGTCCATCGATCGCAAGCCGCTGAGGTTGCGTTCGATCTTGCGCTTTTCGCGGCGGAGCTGGCTCTCCATCTTCTTGGAGTAGCTGGCGAAGTTGTCGTTTTCTTCGATGGCCTCGAGCTCTTCGAGCCTCTTGAGGCGGAGGCGGATGGTGCGGAAGTTGGTGAGCGTGCCGCCGAGCCAGCGCTCCGTGACCCAGTGCATCTTGGCATCGCCGACGCGTTGCTCGATGACGTCCTTGGCCTGACGCTTGGTGCCGACGAAGCAGACATCCTTACCGCCGGCGACCGTCTTGCTGATCAGACGCTTGGCGAGCAGGAGCCCCTTGACGGACTCCTTGATGTCGATGATGTGGATGCCGTTGCGCTTGCCGTAGATGAAGCGGCCCATCTTGGGGTTCCAGCCGCTGGAGCGCTGGCCGAAGTGGATACCGGCTTCAATGAGATCCTGAACGAGCTGATTGGCCATGGGTGGCCTCCTCTGGCAGCGACACCGGCTTTCGTCGTCCCGGTCGTGCCTCCCACAAGGTGGGTGGCACACACGACGAAGCCAAGGGCGCTTCGGCTGGGCGGTGAGCCCGGGTTGTAATCTGAACCAATACCGAACATCCGGGTCGCTCGGCGAAGAACTATAGAGCATGGATCGGCCGCGGCAATGCCAAGGTCGACCCCGGGGGCGGATATCCGGCCGAAGTGGCACGACCGGAGCAAGACGACTCAACCTCCCATGAGAAATGTCCGACCCGGATTGCAGTGTGTAAGCCGTCGGCTTGAGGAGGCGCGATGTCCGACTCACCCGTGATCATTCGTGACGCTCGGCGATTCGAGATCGCGTTGCGTGCGCGCTTCCGGATCAACTCGGCTGCGGCTGAGGCCGTGCGGCTCACGCCGTCGGCGGGCGCGACGAGCGGATGGCTCGAAGCTCAGACCACAGATGTATCGCGGGGCGGCATCGGCCTGGTGACGCCTCTTTATCTCCCACGCGGTTGCTGCATCGATGTCGAGGTCTTCCACCTGCACGCACGCGACGGTGACACGCCACTCGTGCGCACGACCGTCGAGGTTCGCCGGGTTCAGATGACGGACAGCCGTCCGGCTTACATGATCGGGACGGCAACGGTGGCAGACGACGACACCGGCGAGCAGCAGATGCGGATGCTGATTGAGCGGCTTGGTGCAGAGGGGGCGGCATGATCGATACTGCCGACTTCGTCGTCGAGAGCTTGATCGAGTCGGGGCAGATCTCTCCCGACGATGCACGGGCGGCCGCGGAGCATGCGTCCGAATCTGATTGTGACGTTTGCGCCGCCATGATCGAACTCGAGATGATCTCGCATCGCGATCTCGCGATCTGTCGCGCAAAGCTGTGTGAGTATCCGTTCGTTGATTTGACGTCGTTCGAGATCGACATCAAGAACGCGACGCTGCTGCCCAAGTCACTCGCGCAACAGCTCGTGGTATTCCCGCTCTTTATCTTTGATGGGGTCGCGACCGTTGCGGTGCTCGATCCGCTGAATCTCGACACGATCGACCGTGTGCATCAGGTGCTGCGGTGCGATGTTGATCCGGTGCTGTGCGATGAAGATTTGCTGCGCACGCTCATCGCCAAGGCGTACAGCCTGATCCACGACGATGCAGAGGCGGCTGCGGAGAACGAGTCGGCCGAATCGAATCGTCTGACGACGGGTGATGAGCCGGTTGTCGCGGCTGTGAATCAGGTGATCGCCGGTGCCGCGGATGCCGCGGCAAGTGACGTTCACCTCAGCCCCGACGAGGTCGGCCTGCATCTTCGGTATCGCATCGATGGTGTGCTCGTGCCTCAGCAGGGACCGCCGAAGTCGATGCACAGCGGTCTCACGCAGCGGCTGAAGGTGCTTGCAAGCCTCGACGTGACGCAGACGCGCCGGCCGCAGGACGGCAAGTTCCGCTACATCCATCGCGGCAAGCCGATTGATATCCGCCTGAGCCTTGTGCCGACGGTGCACGGCGAGAACGTGGTGATGCGTTTGCTCAGGCCGGCCGCGGCGATCGGCAAGATCTCCGAACTCGGCATGCCGCCGGACGTCGAGCCGGCATTCGAGCGTCTCATTCAACGGCCGCACGGCATGGTGCTGGTGTGCGGGCCGACCGGCTCGGGCAAGACAACGACGCTCTACACCGCGCTCAATCACATCAACCGGCCCGAGGTCAACATCATGACGGCTGAGGACCCGGTTGAGATCCGGCTGCCGTTGATTCGGCAGGTGCAGGTCAACGCCGAGATCGGGCTCGATTTTGCGTCGTCGCTTCGCTCGTTTCTTCGGCAGGATCCCGACGTAATCCTCGTTGGCGAAATTCGCGACGCCGAGACTGCGCGCATCGGTGCACAAGCAGCGCTTACGGGTCACCTGGTGTTCTCAACGGTTCATACAAACGACGCGTGCGGCAGCATCGCGCGGTTGCGCGATCTGGGTGTGCCGCCGTTCGCTATCAACAATGCGTTGCTCGCAGCGCTTGCCCAACGCCTGGTGCGTCGCGTGTGTGCGCGGTGCTCGGGTCAGGATGAATCGGCTGAGCATCTCGCAACGGCCATGGGTCTCGATGCCAAGGATGCGTCGCTATTCGTGCGTGGCACAGGCTGCGGTCGGTGCCTGAGCACCGGCTATCGAGGCCGCATCGGTGCTTACGAGTTGCTTCAGGTCACGCCCGCGGTGCAAGAAGTCATCGAGGCGGATCGCGGCGGCAAGGCGATTCGAGCTGTGGCACAGGCTGAGGGC